>SLOZ01000330.1 GCA_007132255.1 Limnochordia bacterium
ACCGTTAGGTCCGCAGCGAAGCTGGTGTCGAAGACCTTGTCGATACCCATTTGCTTCAAAGCGGTGGATAGCTGTCCGATCACGGAGCGGCCTGGTTCAAGACCAAACTCCTCACCGAGACTGACCCGAACGGCGGGTGCGATTTGGACGACAACCGTCGTATCTGGATCATAGATGGCATCCCACGCTTTTGCAACCTCAGATTTCACCACGAGGGCGCCGGTGGGACAAACCACCGCACATTGGCCGCAGTTCACACATTCCACAGTGTCAAGGTCCCTGTTAAATGCTGGTGACACAGTCATTTTACTGCCGCGATGAGCAAAATCTAACACGCCAATTCCTTGAACTTCCCGGCAGGTTCGGACACAGTCACCACAGAGGATGCATTTGTTGGGATCCCGGACCAGCGCCGCACTGCTGTCATCGATAGGGCTCTTGAGGTCGCGGTGGCCGAAGCGAATGTCACGTACCCCAAAGCGTTGGGAAAGCTCCTGCAGTTTACAGGTTCCGTTACGATCACAGGTGGTACACTCCCGGTCATGATTGGCCAAGAGCAGTTCCAACGCCATCTTCCGGATCTTACGCAGCTTCGCTGTGTTGGTTTTGATATCCATTCCGGCTTCCGGAGGTGTATGGCAGGCTGCTTGGATGCCCCGTCCGTTTATCTCGACAATGCACATCCGACACGCTCCGTAAACACTGAGTTCAGAATGGTAGCAGAACGTTGGCAAATCGATGCCGGCGGTCCGGATGATCTGCAGAACATTCTGCTCATCGTTGAATGTTACTTCCCGTCCGTCAATCAGCATGGTTTTCATCACGCCACCTCCACTACGGCATCGAATTTGCAGGCGTCCACACAGGCGCCGCATTTGATGCATTTTTCTTGGTCGATCACAAAGGGCTCTTTCACCTTACCCGAGATAGCACCAACTGGACAGATCCGAGCACACTTAGTACACCCTTTGCAGGCCTCTGCCACAATGGCAAAGGTTCGGAGTCCAGCGCAGACACCGGCTGGGCAGCGCTTGTCAAGAACGTGAGCTAGATATTCGTCTTTAAAGTACTGCATGGTGGTAAGAACAGGATTGGGAGCTGTTTTGCCCAAACCGCAGAGCGAAGCAGCTTGGACCGATTCACCGATCTCCTGAAGCAGGTCAAGATCGGTCACTTCGCCGCGCCCTTCCACAATCTTCTGCAGAATTTCTTTCATGCGCCGCGTCCCTTCACGGCAGAGCACACATTTACCACAGGATTCGTTCTGCGTAAATTCCATGAAGAAACGGGCGACTTCAACGATACACGTCTCTTCATTCATCACTACGAGGCCACCACTACCGATCATGGCTCCCACCTGCTGCAGGGAATCATAATCCAGTTGCAGATCCAAGTGGTCTTCGGTCAGGCAGCCTCCGGATGGACCCCCAATTTGGACAGCTTTAAACTGCATATTGTTGCGAATCCCGCCGCCGATTTTGAACACTACGTCGCGTACGGTAAGTCCCATGGGCACTTCAATAAGACCGGTGTTGGCGACTTCGCCAGTTAGGGCGAAGGTCTTAGTCCCTGGGGAAGTGGCTGTTCCCAAGCCGCGAAACCATTCCACGCCCCGCCGGAAGATATCAGGGACATTGGCCAATGTTTCGACATTGTTGATGATGGTTGGTTTCCCCCACAGTCCGCTTACAGCTGGAAAAGGCGGCTTGGGGCGGGGCATGCCGCGCTCGCCTTCGATGGAAGCGATGAGTGCACTTTCTTCACCACACACAAAGGCGCCAGCACCCTCTTTGACCTTGAGCCGAAACGAAAATCCACTGTCGAAAACATTATCACCCAAGATTCCGTAGGCTTCGGCATCAGCCAGTGCCTTACGTAGACGTCGGACCGCCAGAGGATATTCGGCCCGAACATAGATGTAGCCTTGCGTTGCTCCAATGGCATAGCCAGCGATCAGCATGCCCTCGATGACCCGGTGCGGGTCGCCTTCCATAACGCTGCGATCCATGAATGCTCCCGGATCGCCTTCGTCACCATTACAAATAATGTATTTCTGATCAGCGTCGACACCTGCTGCGATGCTCCATTTGCGGCCGGCTGGGAATCCACCCCCGCCTCGACCCCGGAGATTCGCGTCCAAAACTGCCTGGACGACGTCAGCCGGCAGCTGACCCAATGCCGCTGCGGCGCCAAAGTAACCGTCGTGACCAATGTAGGCGCGAATATCATCAGGGTCGACGTGGCCGCAGTTAGCCAAGGCAACCCGGGTTTGATGCTTGTAAAAGGGAATATCTTCTTCTTTGGGATAGACTTCACCCGTACTGGGATGTGTGTACAAAAGCCGTTCGACAGCGGAGTTTTCGTTGACGGACTGGGCGATGGCCGCAGCATCTTCAACGTTGACCTTGGTATACAGAATTCCAGCAGGCTCAATTCGCACCAACGGGCCCATTTCGCAAAACCCATGGCAGCCACTCTTTACGGTAGCGATGCCGCCGTTGGCATGCTCGTCTTCTAGAAGTAGGTCGATGGTAGCATGTACATCCTGTTCTTGTAGAGCTGTTTTTATGGCTTCATAGACCTCCAACGAGCCGCTGGCGACGCAACCCGTGCCGGCACAAACCAA
>SLOZ01000354.1 GCA_007132255.1 Limnochordia bacterium
GCCGTCGGTCTCGAAGAACGACGGCGCTTTCCCTGCAATCTTTCGCTTCAATTAGTTCCCTTGAGCAGAATCGATCAGCGGATTTCCAGGACGCATGCAACCTTCCTTGGTTCGCAGTACGACCCTGCCAGGATAAACGCTTTGGAATTCTCGCCTGACGCGCTGCATCACTTTCTTGACATTAGAGTCCAACACATTAGGCAGCAACAGCAGAAACTGTTCGTCGTTCCAGCGGCAGATCACATCTCCTTTGCGAAGCGCCTTACTGCAGGCTTTTTCGAGCTGCTTGGCAGCCAGTTCCAACTCAGGACCGGAAGGTCTCGAAAAGTCTCGTTTGCTCAGGTCCACTTTGATCATGAATGATGGATGGCACGATCGCTCTAGGCGTTTTTGTTCTAATTGGTAGAGCTCACCAAACTGGGTTGCATCACATAGAACTGGGCCGTTGTCTTTTTGCTCATTCAGGAGTTCCTTTATCCCCTCCAAATCTGTCACGGGCGGATCGCTCGACAGTGCTTCGATCTCGCGATAGACATCACGCAGGTCCCTGCGGGGTGAAACCCCACTTTGTTGATGAAGCAGCGAAGCAAAGGATTGATAAGCGTTTCTAGCTTCTTGAAGATTTCCCATCTGGGACAAAGCAGAAATCCGCCGCAGCTGGACGTCTTCATCCAAGGGCTCCAAAGCCAGTGCTTGGTTAGCAATCTCACAGGCTTCAAGGAATTCCCGTTGTTCCATGAGCAGATCCATGTAGTACGTCACAGCCTTGCGATACATGGCTCTGTAACGCTCCTGAGCACCTTTGACCCAGTCGTCGTAGAAGTTCTCTGCTAGATAATCTCCTTGGTACAACGACAATGCCTTTCCCAACAGCTTCATCGCGTGAGCTCTATCATGAACTCCCATGCTGTGTGCCTCCGTGCAGAACTCTTGGAACTGATCCGCATCCAACCAAAGCGATGCGTTGGGCCTTAAGCTGTGTAAGCCATCCCGAATGCAGAGGATACCGCTTTCCTTTTGATTATCCTCCAATAGGATCCGTAAGCGATAGATGATGTTGTACAACGAATGCCTTGCTTTCTTCCAGGGAACACCCGGCCAGAATGTTTCGCAGAGAGCTTCACCAGGAACCGACATGTGGCGGTTTATCAGTAAGTACTTGAACACGTTCCACATCTTGTTCATTCCGCCGCCAACCTCTAGAACCTGACGGTTTCCAACGGAAACGTGAAAACGTCCTAATGTATGAACCCGGATCATTCCTGGTACTTCATCCATCGCGGTGACCTCCTTTGTGACTCAGGCAAGAAAATGGCGAACGACAACGTGCGCTGTTGTTCACAGATGATCAACAGTCGCTCCAGAGAACATATAGGCTAAGCTGATTGAAGAAGAACCCACTCCCATTCTTTGCTGGTTATATTTGCCGAATGGATCAATTCGCTCTTGGCCATTGCACATTACTTAACATTGTTAAGCATTTTGGGCAGACGCAACCTCGAGCCATGGAAGTCGCGCATCGCCAAACGTGCTGATCCGGAGTCGATCTCCAAGTCCCAATGCCTCTTTGATGATTTCGCCTCTCATTATTAATGTAACAGAGCCTCCATCTTTTGCGCGTCCATTCTTATATTACACCATTTTCGATCTTTTCTGCTTTTTTCGTGTTTCCCATGAATTAGGGATCGCGAGAGTTTTACGCTGCCGAAATTCTTTTGTGGTTCTGCTGAACTTGGAATCGGCCGTGCTAGTGTAAGGCCTAAACCCATGGCGCTCAACATAGCCATGTTGTGCAGGGCGTCGCAAGTCGTCTTAGGTCCTATGCCTTGTGCCACAAAGCTGCTGCCTTCGCTGTTGCGCTGCGAACTGTGTTGAGAGGTTCGATACAAACGAACAATACGGCGCTTCACCAAACAACGCTGTTAGGGCTTGATTATGGAAAGGTTGCGCTCTGCTACACGGTTTCTCCGCCGTTTCTGATCAGTATCCCCATGGGATTTGAGCTCCCCACCTGGACGTTGAATCCAAGCGGATTCGCAGAACCGAAGCTGCAGAATCGCGCATAGGCAGTCATTGTCTTGATATGCCTCTCTTCGTACTCTAGTCGTTTGTGTGGATTAGATCAGTTTGCTCTGTTCCGTGGCCATCGCTGCTCGTTTACCAGGAAGAGCGGAACGACACGGAAATCCGGACACTCGAGCGAAGCGAACGTGCTAGCTAGGGGATGAAGCTGACAAAGATGGCAAAGAAGGGCCAACGAAAGATGCTCAATGTCGAACCCAAAGCCGAAAGCCCAGAGACAAAGGCCTGTTACCCGACGCGACCTGTTTGGCGCATCAGGCAACAGGCTCATTGGTGGTCGCGGGCAGAACAGATCCACAAGGCCGCAGAGGAGCGCACCGCTCCTACGGCCTGGAAGTCGATGACCGCAAATGCAGGCATCTTTAGAATCACAGGTCCGATGCATTGGTGTACTTTAATGCCCGAAGTTAGCCGCTAACTCGGGAAAATGGGTGTTTCGACACATGTCGAAGTAGGTCCATTGCCATTTTCGGAATGCAGTGGTTGAATATACCCATTAAAATCGCATCGTTAGCCCGACCCAAAACCGGCCGGCCTCGGAGCCTAATACATCACTGTAGCTCACGCTGGCATCAAGGGTCTGCATAATAGCGACATCCAGTCCGATTTCCCAGCGAAAGCCGGAGCCTTGGCGCTCCACCCGGACGCGGCCACCCAACTTGTCTTCCCGGACTTTAGCCTCTATCCACCAGTAAGGTCTTTCGAAACTTTGTTCTTGAACGCCGAACACGATGGGATGGATGCCGGCGCCCAGTGTTACGTTGTCACTCACCACTAACCGATCACTGAGGCCCAAACTCACTCGAACACCGTGCTCCGTTTGATAATGGACGCGAGCCCCAACACGGGTGTCATCCCGGGCGATCCGGCCTTCTACTCCAGCCCACAGACGCACCGCTTCGCTTCCAACGGCAGCGTCCGTTTCAACCCGAACCCGATCAGAAACCCAAACTCCCCCATGAACATTGACGTCCCATGGTTCACCGGGAGACACCTGGACTCCCAGATAATCGCTTTCAAGGGACACGTCGGGCAGTATCGGCGGCCAGAGAAGTTGATCTAGGCGCCCTAACGAACTGGAAGGCACTGCCCGGGGTTGTTCTGGAGCTATGCTCAGAAGCTGGGCCGAAGCATACACTGCAAAATAGCGCCGTTCTTTACCAAGACTCTGGTAGAGTGTTTGTGACAAGGCCTGATCCACCTGCTGCTCGATGACAGCAACGAGTTTGTGCCCGTCGGAACCAAGCCATACTTCGGTGTCCAATTGTGCCAATCCAGGCGAAGCCATGACCAAGTGGGTCAGCACTTCTTGAGTTTCACCATGGATATGGCGGGGAGTTAGCGACACGTCCAAACCGCTGGTGGAATCAAAGCGTTGGGCCGTGCCGTCCACCGTCTGGGATTCTTCCTGAAACACTCGCAGCATCCCGGTATCACCAAGAGCTGTCACGATCTCCGGTGAAGACATGCGTCGAAGCCGCTGGTCTTCATCATGGGCTTCGAACTGCAGCGAAGCCAAACCCACCGCCGAAACCATTGACAACACGCTGGGATCAGTAATTACTGCCAACGCCAAGTCTTCCGGTGTTGGCAGTTCCAGAGACGCACTGGTTAAGCCAATGGCTGACGCTCGCCCACCGGTGATTTCGACAATCTCCAGGTGATAACGAACCTGGCGGAGGTTGTCCTTCGAATCAATTTTCGCCACCAAGGCGGTCACGTCCTCCAAAATGGAAGGCGGTGCTGTTACAGAGAGTAATGCTTGTCCGTGATCCACGGCCATCTGAACGGGGAGCTCTTGGATCTGCTCAACGACGACTTGAACGGGAACATATTGGATGCGGAAGATAGCCGTCTCCGCTACCGTCGAAAAAAGCGCACTGTCACGATGACCCACCAAATAGACGTCGTCATGGAAAGTCCAATCATAGGGTGTGTTTACGAGCAGCGTATTCAGTGCCTGCTCCACATCATGGTCAGCCACATCCAACGTAACTGTTCCCGTGACATCTTCCGCCACGATGATGTTCACCTGTTCCTCCCTGGCGAGAGCATTCAACGCTTCTGGCAGTGGTGTTTCGCGGAAGGAGAGGCCACCAGCACCTCTTGCTAGAGCTGGTACCGGCAGCAGGGCAGTGACCAGCAATACGCAGAGAATCGCCATGACTGCCCGTTTCATTATTGGCTCCCCTTCTCAATAATCTCGGCTGTGATGAAGACCAGCAATTCCCGTTCACTGACCCGTTCAGTGGTTTGCCGGAATAACAGTCGGAGTAGGGGTATATCCCCTAGAATCGGGACTTTGCGTTCTTGTTCCAGTAACTCTTCAATGGTCATGCCCGCCAACATGGCTGTCTGTCCGTTCTCCAAATAGAGACTTGTAGACATCTCACTGCGGCGAACCACAAGATCCTCTCGTCGTTCGCTGACCATGTGACTGATCTCCGGTACCACGGTCAGATGAATTCGTTCTCCGTCGACAATCCTCGGAGTCACTTCTAAGGACACACCAACATTCACCTGTTCTAACCGCGAGGCAGCCCCCTCTGGTGTCAGAATGATGTGGCGCGTATCGCCGACAAATAGATCCGCGGTATTGCGATCGACGGTTCGAATTTGCGGATTAGCTCGGATGTCCACTTGATCGTCTTGTTCCATGGCCCGCAGCGTAGCCTCCAAAGTCCCGAAAAGACCGGATTCCAGGCTTAAGTTTCCCGGGGATGGCAGTCCAATACTGAACAAACCGTCCGCATCCCAATCGGGGAATCCTTCTGTGGACCACTGGAATAGGGTCCCGCCCAGTTCATCGAGGGCCTCGAGACTGAGTTCGGTCACAATGGCTTGGATCATGATTTCCTGTTGGGGCACATCGATTTGTTCCAAGTCCTCTTTGAGTCTTTGCGTCACCGCTTGCGGTGCTGTGATGGTCATGGTATAGTCATCGCTTGTGGACGAACGGAGGTATCGGTCATAATGCACAGGCAACAGGCCCCGTGCTTCAGCCACCGTGACGTACTGCAGCGTAATGGTTTCCATCTCAGTCAGATTACCGAACAACTCACTGCGGGGATCGGGCAGCCCGACGATGTAATAATCATCAATCTGCCTGTACGAGTAGCCGCCGGCCATGAGGATCATCTCTAGGGCGCGTTCCAATGGAACGTCTTCCAGATCCAACGTCACGGTTCCGCTCACCGTATCGTCGAAGATTATATTGGTGCCGGTCTGCAGCATGAGCTCGGTGAGTGCTTCGCGAATATCTTCTTGGAAGAACATTGTTGAAATGCGAACGTCTTCTTCCGCGGTGCTGCCTCCAACTAAGGCAAGCCCGCAGACAACCAGCAGTATTAGGATAGCACTTGCACGTTTCAAGCTTTACCCCTCCTATTGGAAATCCAATTCAGACTCTGCTATCTCTTCAGTCCAACTCCATCTCCACTGTTTTCTGGGCGATTTCGTTATTGCCCTCCAGTATGCTGATCTGCAACGTATAATTTCCCGGTTCGAGTTCCACCGTGGGTGTTAACATTAGACCATCACGGTCTGGGAGCAGAATATCTACACCCTCGCGCAGGGTCATCGGCACTACCTCTAGTACTTCACCATCTTCGTCCTGAATCGTCATCTGACCCCTGGGCTCAATGTGAGCGGCACTGGTATTTTGAACAGGACTGCTGAACAGATAGCCATGATCGTCTCGGGAGTACTCAATCCCCAGAATATCTGCGGTAGGCTCCCAGCCGTCACCTATCAGGAGTCGAACAGGAATGGTGGCGGTATCCTCATCGTCGCCGCCATGTGTGCCAACGGTTACATCCAAGTAGCCGTAATAGCCTCCTGGTTCCAAGTCTCTGTCGCTGCTCATCACCAAGACCACTCTGCCTTGACGGCGGCCCCCTAGGTCAAACTCCTCTTCTCCGCGAAGCTCGACATCCAGATTCTGATACACCGACCGAAAATAGTCGCTGCCGATGCTCCTGGGTTCAATGCGAACCCAAACATCGTCGGATACCCGATTGGATATCTGAATGGCTTGGCTCGTCGAGGCTCCAGGCCGCAGCGAAGCCTCAATGACTTCTGGCTCAACACCCACCAGAACCAACTGTTCGTGATACTCAAACTGATCTTCCTCCACGGTGAACTGGGTTCGTTCAATACTTTGCATGCCGTCGGCATAGCGGATGAACAGTTGAGCTTCATACTCGCCGGGAGCTAAGAGCTCCTGCACCGGTCCATAATAGCGCACCTGTGCTCCGGCATGGATACGGGTACTGTCCTGTTCTGTTGGCCACGCCACCTCAGGCCGCAGGTGAACTCGCTCCACAAGTCGGCGCCCTTCATCGCGCAGGGTTACTTCTGCCGACACTGAAAAGTGAAGCGGTGAGTCGTTAAACACCACAGCTGACAGTTCGGGACTTCTTTCACCGTCTGGCCCCAGTTCAAAATCGGAGATCTGCACTTGCGGTCGCAGTCCGGGCCTCTCCACATTAATGCTGATGCGAACGGCGTACCGAACGCGAATACCAATCCCCGGTGTTGCCTGGTAGTCGGGCTCAATCATGATCACTACGGTATGCGAGCCCTCTGCCCCAAACGGAACGTTGATGGTACCTCGCACGGGTACAATCTGGTCCGTCGGAACCGTGTAGCGAGTGTCCTCCAACTCAACCCAGTCAGCCGCAGCAAAGTCCGTTTCTCCGGCTTCCTCATAGGTCAACCCACCTGTCATCATCTGGGTTGTCTGGTAGAGCACCAGCGAAACGCCCATTTCTTCTTCACCCGGCGTCAGTAAGAGCTCGAATTCTTCACTATCGCCTGGGCGCATATCGAGATCCATAGTGAGAGGCTGGACACCGAGAGCGTCTACTTCGGCGGACATTGTGCCGAGCAAAACTACGAGAACAATGGCCAAACTGATTCTGGTCAATCGCATGTTGCGGTCACCACCCTTAGGTAATATCGTTCAACATGGCCTCACAGCATCACGTTGGCGGTAAGCACGCCGAGAGCAGAGGCCGGTGAGTTCTGTTCCTGATGAACGGCCATCAAAAGCCAACCAACACTGAAGAATCTCCCCGCAATATGACCCCAAAGCCTGTGATGGCCTTGTGTCTATCCGCCGAGTTCTCCATACGGGCAGATGGCATCGCTGTGACGCCGGTCAGCTGGTCAGACTGCCCCAGCGGACCATCATGTGCTGCCATTATCCAGTCAAATCATAGGACTCAACTTGAGGGACACTCGATCTTGATTCAAGTCGATGACATCCGCAAAGTGGCCTGCCCGACGACATCAAGCTAGGTTCCCTGTCCTGAATGACTGACAGCTATACAGCACATGATGCTCCGTTGGAAGATGGTTCTAGACGCCGGATTCCGTACGCACGCAAAACTAGAAGCCGAGTAACCATGGCATCGCCCCCAAAAAACGATGTTCTGTATCGCCAATGATGGCCCACATTAATCCGGACCGGTAAGTGCGCAGCTTGAGCTTCTTCGGCGTATCTGATCACCCGGATCGTCAGCTAACGACACGCCCAACCAATCGATTGCCAAGTGGTTTTCCGGCTCTTCACACAACGACTACTCGTCTCTGCTAATAAGTGAATGGGGAGAGCAGAATGCAGCCCACTCTCCCCATTCGGTCCTTGATGGACCACTGTCTCAGCACTTGGTTCATGTGCTAGACCGTGACGCTAATCCTATCTTGCAGAAGTCTTTAACGCAAAGCGCAAAGCTTCCTGATCATCTAAGTCTTTCTGTTCTATGATTCTGGCTGTGCTGCTACAGTAACCGTGATGTCAGCAGAGTACTCACCTGCTGGCACTTGGGTCAGTTTTTCCATAATGAACCCGAAGTACAGAGCGTACTCTTGGGTATTACAGAAGGAATACCCCTGTGTCCAAGTGGCTACCGAGCCATGATCGTGGGCATTGCCGAAGATTGCCACGGTATTGCCATCCACACCATCTAGTGCTGTGAGGTGATCATCTAGTGGCGCATACCATCCGCCATCTTCATCGCGAGGCGAGACAAAGAATAGGGTATCGAGAGGCTCATCGGACTCTCCGTCGCGCATCCAGTTGGCGAAATCGACTTCGGCCTGCAGCTCGACATCGTAGTTGGCTTCAACATAGAAGCGAGCCGTGTTTCCGCTGTGCTCTTCGCCACCGCCGCGGTAGAAACGGGGATATTCCTCTTCGGGCAGGTCCTGAGCCATATATTCCATAATATCGGCCCAGTTGTTCGTGTAGACTCCTTTGGCTGCCTGAATACTGACCTCGTCAGTGCCTTCCCATTCGGGATCCGAGGAATCGCCGGCGGTCAGAAAACTAACCTGGTTATTCTCATCGGCCCAGATACTTGCAGACTCGGCAATATTAACCCTTGCCTCGAGATCTGCCTGTTCACCGTTGGCCAGTGCGACTCCACCAAAAGCCAACATCATAATCAACGCTGCAATCAACAGTTTCATTACTTAATCTCCTCCTCATTGGGTTTCACTTGCCATTTGGCCGGGTTCACCATTAGCTCGCCGACACCCCATTGGTGACCACTTAACGGATGCTGGGTCATCACTTCCAATGACGAGTTGATCTACGAACGAAACACAACCAACAACCTTGCCCCTTATTATGCATTTATCCTACCCCTCGGCCTCACCCCCTTCGCTGGTACCTCGGCAAGGCAACCCTCGATCCATCCTTGCCGACAGACCTGGCCATCTTCCAGATCCGCTCTAGGGTTCCCAGTCCTGGATGGGAAAGGAAATATACATTGCCCAGTTTCCTCGATCCGCAAATCTCGGACCTTCGCCCCAAGCGGTTTCTGACACAACCTTATCCGTTCCAGAAACAGTGATCGTCACAATGTCCAAATACTCCCCTGCTGGAAAACCACACCATTTAACATCCCCTTCCAACGGATTGTATTCATACGTTAGGTCTATGGAACCGCCAACCCAGTCCGCAAACACCAATCCATCACCGAGGCTCGTCGAACTTGACCCTGGAGAAAACTGCCCATCCTGCGAAAACACAATCTGATCGCTGGTAATGGTATACCCCAAATAGGTGTGGAGATTTTCCAGGCTATCGCCAGCGTCATCCATCCACGGTCCTTGGTATTCAAAGCCTCGAGATGCCACATCGACCGTAATGTTCGTCCCCCGCACTTCCCAATACACAGGAACTTCTGCTTGAGCGACCGTTGACGTGCTATTAGGTGCCACTACGTCAAGATCGATGCTCTGCGAATCTGTTCGCAGAGCAGCCGTTGCTGCTCCATTGACTCCGAACACCCCTTCAACGTTGGCATGTGCTGCAATGTGCACCACAGAGTGGCCAAGGAATCGCTCCAACGGAATTGTGTACTGTACCAAACGATCGTCCGTAATGAGCAGCTGGACCAAATCCGGACGTTGGTTAGAGTCGAACATCCCAGGCTCCGGATTCCGAGTTCCTCCTGCTGTCGGCACATCGGATAGCTGGCGATCATCCGTGAACGCATGGAGATTCGTCGCAGACATCATGCCGAGTTCGTCTGGAGCAAACGCGTACCCCTCGTCCAACCTGAACTCCACGTACAAGGCATCGTCCAGCTGCCAGATGGCTACTTCGCCCACATCGTAATGCTGACCGGCTATCAAGGGAACAATCATTTCGCTACTGGCTGTAGGTACTGTCAGAAGCACGAATACTAGACCTACAATGAACGGAACAAGTTTCGACGAGCCAAATTTGGTTTGTCTCATTCTGCCACGCCCCTCTCTTTCATGGCCCCATAGGTTGGACTTCCCCGACACTGACTTACTATCTTAACCATGACGTGAATGACCCACATGGGAACGACCATCGTCCGGGCCGTTTTTCCATTGGCGCAGCGTCTCGTCGGCTTGGGGATCATCCGCTGATTCCAGAGCATCTTTCAATAAGAATATGAGTTCCAAAAGACTGCGGAATCGAACAGTCCTTCTCCCGTCCATCCACTGGACTTCCCCTTGCCAACTGGCATTGCGGCAGAATAGGATACGGATGAAAAAGGAAGACCTAACATTTGCTGATTGTGCACCTCTCAGCCAGTCCTGTGCCACAGGATCGTTCCCCCTTTCGCTACCATCTGTGTTAAGTGCAGCCTACCTATCATGTGTTGCTTGGCTCCATATTAATACATTGGCTTCAACTTCAATTCGTCTTGTCTTCATAATGATTTCATGTGACCACTGATTTGAGCATGAAGTGCCTGCTAAACGCCGTGTGAATTCATGCCAACAGAATTTTCGAGTCACACCAAGAGCCCGCAGACGCGAAAAACCACCGCCTGCCCCGAAGGACGACGGTGGTCGGTCTATTGCTCTCTATTA
>SLOZ01000148.1 GCA_007132255.1 Limnochordia bacterium
TAGAAAAGGGGATATTGCGACGTGATGTCGCGACACCCAAGGTCGTTGCTGCGTTAGCTACTTCAACGTCAGCCAGACAATACTGGCCGGGCGCAGTGCCACTTCCAGGTGTTGATCATGGAGGTAGGCACCGGTGAATTCCTGGCGCTGAACACAGCGGGGCTGCAGCGGGGTATTCATGCTCAAAGGACTGGATGCCTCCAGGACCTGCGCCACTACACTGCTGTACGTTGTCTTGAAACCAGCCAGTTCCAGGTCCACATGCCAGGTGCGCTCCGGACTGCGGTTGACCAGAGACACTTCCAAGTCCCTGTTGCGCCGCAAAACGGCGAGACCGTCGATGAACGGTACTTCGTGAATGGGACCGAAGGTGTCGCTGGGCTGCGTTACGTCATAGGATGGCCCGGTGGCCGTTATGGGGCAGACGAGACCACCGTCTAAGCGGCTGTAGCGATACAGCACTTCCACTTGGGGATCCCAATACGTCGCCGGACCAAACCGGCGAATACAGCCGGCATGGAAGAGGCCGTTGGGCTGTGCCACTCGGATCCACTGCTTGCAGCGAATCAGGACATGCAGGAGGAGGGCCGCATAGATGGCACCGCCGTGGTTGCCCACCTCGGGTTTGTCGGATTCTCCGAGAATGCCCCATTCTGTGATAGCTAGATCCGGGTGCTGCGGACCCCGTTCTTTAAGAATTAGCTCCACGAGGTGGGGCAGATCCACAGTTTCCCAGCGTCTAGGCTGTGCCATGAGCGTTTGGAAGACATCGGTTTCGGTGTAGCTCGGCGGGAATCCATGGTGGTTCTCCGGTAGGGAATGCAGCGATACGCAATCCAAATGCGACCCGCCTTGCTTTAAGAGAGCCGGGTTCCAACGAGGCTGTGCTTCCACGAAGTCGCGGTAACTGCCGGTACCGATGACAGTAATGCTAGGATCCACTGCCTTCATCTCGGTGGACCATTCTCGGAAACGTTGAGCATTTTCTTCCGGACCGCAGTGACCGATCTGCCAGGGTCCGTAGACCTCGTTGCCGACTTCCCAGTATCTGACGTTATAAGGTTTGGGATGACCATTGGCGACTCGCTTAGCTCCCCAGTAGGAATCGGGAGCACCGTTGCAGTATTCCACCCAGGCGGAGGCTTCCGCAGCGGTGCCGCTGCCCTGGTTGACGCAGATGTGCGGTTCGGCCCCTAACAAGCGGCAGAGCAGTATGAATTCATCGATGCCGAGGAGATTCGTGTCGATGCCGCCCCAGGCTTCGTTAGGTAGGGTCATGCGCCGATCTTCGGGTCCAATACCGTGCCAAAAATGATAGTCGCTGGCGAAGTTGCCACCAGGCCAGCGCAGCACGGGTGGAGCCAGCCTCCGCATGATAGCCAGCGCATCAGGATCGAAGCCGTCCACATGATCGTGGGGAAAGAGCAGAACTCGATCAATCCAGACCGTTCCAGCACCGGTTAAGCTGATGCAGAAATCTGCCGGCCAAAAGGACGGTCGTTCGGCATCGGGAAGTTCCAAGGTAAAGTGCAGCTTCTGCCAAGCTGGCCCTGGCCAGGGCAGCTTGCTCTGATTCAGCACCGGGCCCAGTTGTTCGCCGCCATGGATGCCGCGATTTCGCCATTGGACGGTCAGCGCTCCTGAACCCGACGCTCGCGCCCAGATCACACCATGGTAGTGGGCACCGCGATGGATGGGGGGGATGACACCTTGGCTGAGGACCACTTCCCGACCCTGTGTTTGCAGTTTCACCGACGGGTTGATCCGACCGGGCTGCTGGCCGGTACCCATTCCTGCTGGGCGCACTTTCCAGGGCAGCGGAATGCCGTGGGCGCTATCGTCGTCGAGAATGAAGGAACCAAAGCCCGTAGAATGTTTGCGCGGCCGCCAGTCTTTGAACGCTTCCCGTCCTTCGTCATCCAGGCGATGCAGCTGCTCCGCTGTGTCGCCATACTGCTTTAAGAGAACCAGCTGATCTGGGGGTAGATTGTGTTCGGCCATCATGGGATTGGCCAGCATCTGGGCCAAGACCCCACCATGAAAGGACGCGCCTAAGTTCTCCAAGAAGTTGCCAAACAGTTCGGGCTGAACGGGTACTTGATCCACAGGCTCACCCTGGATCGTAAGACGAAACGATTTCGAAGCATCCGACGCAAACGCAAAGCCTTTGCTCACCTGCATGTACATCGCCTCCTGGCAAAAAGACTGTTTTAGAACGCCAACGACCCAAAGGGCGGCTTATATCGATATGTTTTTATGATTCGGACTATTTTGCTGAAATTCCTGTGTCGACCGCAAAGATTCCAAACCACAGCGGTGAAAACGAACGCTGTAAGACAGCTAACCAGCGGTCTGACGAAATCCCTGGGGAATGGATCGGGACTGTTCGGAAAGGAGTCGGGATCTGTGGCGGATTCGTTCCAGCGGAGGGATGCTGAAAACCTCTGCTGCCAGGCAATGGCTCAGATGTCTCTGGCCAGTCTTCAAAGCCTTGCGGCAGCAGCCGGTCGGGTATGGGTGCGTTATTGTGCAAAGTTTCCAAAGACAGGATTGAAAACAGCGGCAGCACTGGATGGATAGCAGCATCGGCGATAA
>SLOZ01000372.1 GCA_007132255.1 Limnochordia bacterium
AAGGCTCGGCTCGTCAGCGATATATATTGTGATGGTTTGGGAGACTGCCTGCCGGCTTGTCCTACTGGCGCCATCGAGATTATTGAGCGAAATGCCGAAGCCTTTGATGAGGAAGCGGTTCAGGAACGGATGGCCGAGACTGCGGCTCAGCGGCAGGAACCTATCAGCGGTGGCTGCCCGGGTTTGCGCAGCATGAGCTTAAATCAAGAACCAGCAGCGGCCGCCGGGGCAGCGCCAGCCAGTGGCTCTCTGACTGCATTTCGGCCTTCGCGATTGGGACAGTGGCCCGTACAGTTGCATCTGCTGAACCCACAGGCGGAGTATTTCAAAGGTTCCCACCTGCTCTTGGCGGCGGACTGTACAGCCTATGCCTGTGCCGACTTTCATGAACAATATCTGGGGGGACGGACCGTTGCCATTGCCTGCCCTAAGTTGGATGATCCCAGCGGTTATGTGGAGAAGCTAGCCCAGATCCTGGCTCATCAGGATATCCAGTCCTTAACAATTCTGCGGATGGTCGTACCATGCTGTGGTGGGATTTCGCATTTGGCGCGGCAGGCAATTCAATTATCAGGCGCTTCGGTCAAGGTCAAAGAAATTATCATAGATCTAGACGGCAGTGAAATCGCGTAGCTAGAGACTCCCGAATTTTAAGCTCAGCTGTGCGGTTAGTGGACAAAAGGCGGACGGAAGACGCTACCCGAAAGAACACGAAAACGATATGGAGGGATTATTAATGAGTATGTTTTGTTTTCAATGCCAGGAAGCGGCAAAAAATGTAGGTTGCACGGTGCGCGGTGTCTGCGGGAAGGATGCCGAGGTTTCCAACTTGCAGGATTTGTTGATTTACACAACCAAAGGTGTGGCACTGCATCTGCTGGAAGCTCGCAAGCATGACATTGACACCGCTGCAGGCGCGGAGTTTATCCAAGCGAGTCTGTTTGCCACCATTACTAACGCCAACTTTGATCCGGGCGATTTCTTGGAGCGAGTTCAGGCTGGTGTAGCTCTGCGTGATGGACTTCGAAAAGAACTGGCCGACGCCGGTGCAGATCTGCCGCAGCATGATGCAGCGGTTTGGCACGAGGCGGATGACGCAGGCATGGCTGCTAAAGCTACGGCTGTGGGTGTTCTGCAAACGGAGAATGAAGATGTCCGCTCCTTGCGGGAGTTGGTGATCTACGGCTTAAAAGGGATGGCGGCCTATCACAGTCACGCTGTGAACTTGGGTTACACCAAACAAGAAGTTTTGGACTTTATGGCCGATGCGTTAGTGGCCACCTTGGATGATGCATTGAGTGCTGACGAGTTGACTGCGCTGGTTTTGGATAACGGCAAATTCGGCGTTGAAGCCATGGCTCTCTTGGATGAGGCAAACACCACCTCCTACGGCAACCCTGAGATCACGGAAGTGAATCTTGGTGTGCGTGGCAATCCAGGTATTCTGATCAGCGGCCATGATCTAAAGGATATGGAACAACTCTTAGAGCAGACTGCAGGCACCGGTGTGGACGTATACACGCACAGCGAAATGCTGCCCGCAAACTATTACCCTGCCTTTAAAAAGTATGACCATTTCGTGGGTAACTACGGCAATTCTTGGTGGAAGCAGGATAAAGAGTTTGCCAGCTTCAATGGCCCTATCTTAATGACCACCAACTGTATTACGCCTCCAAAGGCGGAGTACCTCGATCGTATGTATGGCACCGGTGAAACCGGCTATCCGGGCATGAAGCGTGTGCAGTTGAATGCCGATGGCAGTAAGGATTTCTCGCAGTTGATCGAGCACGCTAAACAGCTGCCTGCGCCAACGTCCATTGAAGAAGGCACGTTAGTGGGTGGGTTTGCTCACAACCAAGTGCTGAGCCTGGCTGATAAGATTGTGGAAGCCGTTAAGTCCGGAGCTGTTCGTCGGTTCTTTGTCATGGCTGGTTGTGATGGCCGCATGAAAGACCGTGATTACTACACGGAGTTTGCTGAAGCGCTGCCCCAGGATACGATTATCCTAACGGCTGGATGTGCTAAGTACCGTTACAATAAACTGCCATTGGGAGACATTGGCGGCATCCCGCGGGTTTTGGATGCAGGTCAGTGTAACGATTCCTACTCTTTGGCTGTGGTAGCTTTGAAACTGAAGGAAGTCTTAGACTTGGACGACGTCAATGAACTGCCCATCTCGTACAACATTGCTTGGTACGAACAGAAGGCGGTCATTGTCCTACTAGCGCTGCTCTACCTCGGTGTGAAGAACATCCATCTGGGACCAACGCTGCCGGCGTTCCTATCACCGAACGTGGCCAACGTGTTGGTGGATAACTTTGGCATCTCGCCTATTGGCAAAGTGGACGAAGATCTGCATGCATTTTTGGGTTAAGAGCCCCGGTGCTGTCTGAAGCGGTAAAGACGATCCGTAGGCAAAGACGTGCTCGTTGAACAGTTCGTGACGGGGTTTGACTCGGGCGCGGCCGACGGGAAGCAAGAAACGAAAAAGAAGCGACAAGCAGGATGCCATGAGACGGTAAGCAGGGAAATAACGGACAGGTAAGGGACGAAGAAGGCGGACTTTGAGATGCGAAACA
>SLOZ01000104.1 GCA_007132255.1 Limnochordia bacterium
CAAGAACACCGGTTACTTCCCGGCCACCAACGCAGCTCTTCAGGAGCTCATGGATAGCGGCTGGTTCCAGGAAAGCCCGAACCATCTGACGGCCTTCCTGCAGATCCTCTCCGGACGTCGCGACAGCACCAGTGCGCAGGGCAGTATGCTTGGGCCATTCGTGCAAGCTCGTGACTACTTCCGGGAAGCCTTGGAGCGTGTATCCCGCGGTGAAGATCCTGAGCGTGCTTTGGGAGACACCGCCGATGCAGTGAATCGCCTGCTCGGGGAATACCTGGAGTTCATGGAATAACGATGTATTACCAGGGAGACCCAAGGTCTCCCTGGTGCTTTCCCCGACGTGAAAGGCATGACCGCAATCCCCAAAGCACGTCTTTCTTTTTGCCCAAAAACGCTCAGCGGGCCACCCCGACACCAAGGGACACTGGCTCAACGACACCCGTTCCGCAGCACCACAGCGATTACTAACAACACACCAAGCCTGCAGATCTCTGTGGCAAGGTATGAAACGATCTTGGAACAACATTTGCCCGGGCTGTTCTTAATTGTGATGGCACGCTTCGGGCCGGGAGACAGACCTGGACAACAGACCTGCACGCAATGCTGCTACTGGAGGTGGACTTAATTGGATCGTTTTCCTGGACATAAATTTTTGCCCTATCTTCTTGTTTTTCCATCCATATTTGTCATTGCCATCTTCCTGCTTATCCCATTCGGACAGGCCATCCACCTGTCATTTTTCCGTATATCGCCTTTTGGTCGTATGGCTCACTACGTAGGCTGGCGCAACTATATCGAGCTCTTTCAAAGCAGCGCCTACTTACAGAGCGTTCTCAACTCGTTTCTCTTTGCTGGGTTGGTCATCGGCATCGGCTTAACACTCAGCCTCTTTATTGCCGTTCTTACCACCCAGCGGATCCGCGGCAAAGCCTTTTACCAAGTGGCCTTTATCTGGACCTATGCCATGTCCCCGGCCATTGCCGGCGTCATGTGGGCCCTAATCTTTGACCCATCCATCGGAGTGGGGACCCACCTGATCCGCAACGTTACGGGGTACCGACTGAACTTCTTCACGGATTCCGTCGGCGCTTTTACGCTGGTAACAGTCGCCTCGATCTGGATCATGCTGGGGTACAACATCTGCTTCTATATCGCTGGACTGCAGAACGTACCGCACGAATTCAAAGAAGCGGCCATGGTCGACGGCTGCACACCCTGGAAATCGTTTTGGATCATCACCTTTCCTATGTTAAGCCCCACAACAGCCTTTCTGATCTTCGTCAACACGGTCTATGCCTTCTTCCAGTCCTTTGCCATGGTGGACGTTGTAACCATGGGTGGACCGGGAAGAACCACCGAATTCATGGTCTACAAAATTTACCGCGACGGCTTTGACCGCATGCAGGAAGGGCAAGCAGCGGCCCAATCGGTACTGCTGTTTATCATGGTGGCGGCCATAGCCAGCTTCCAGATCTATACCAGCACCCGCAAAGCTATCTACAACCGCTAGGAAGGGAGGACGACAACCATGCGCATCAAACGGAAAACTTTGTATGATATCTTAACCCACCTGATCCTGATCACCATTCTCTTAGGCGTGGCCTTTCCCGTCTACTACACCTTCGTTATGGCCACCCATACACACCGCGACGCCTACGCCTTCCCGCCTATTCTGCGGCCTGGCAACCAACTGCTAGAAAACATGGAGCGGGCTTGGAACCGCGTGAACCTCAGCCGCCTCATGGTCAACAGCTTAATTATCGCTTTGACTGTATCGGCGGGGAAGATCGTCTTTTCGATCCTCGCATCCTTTGCTTTTACGCACTTTAAGTTTCGCGGTGCAAAACTGCTCTTCCCACTGGCCATGGTTACACAGATGATGCCGCTGCCAGTGCGTATCATACCGATGTACCGCCTCATGGTGGAGTTTGGCTGGCTTAATACCTACTATGCCTTGACCATACCGTACTTAGCCAGTACCACCGGCATTATCTTGTTCCGTCAGTTCTACATGACCGTTCCCGAAGAACTGGCCGATGCCGCCAGGGTGGATGGAGCCACTCCCCTGCGGTACCTTTGGCATATTCTGATTCCACTGTCCATGACCAACATCGCAGCGCTATTCGTCATCGAGTTCGTCTATATGTGGAACGAATATCTCTGGCCTATGGTGGCAACCACCGCCCAAGACATGCGCGTCGCCCAGATCGGTCTGCGGATGCTTTACACCACAGAACGCGCCGCTGCCGAGTGGAACATCGTCATGGCCGGTACCATTTTGATCATGCTGCCGCCATTGATCGTCTTGATCCTCTTCCGCAAGCAGTTTGCCAGCGGTATTGCCATGCAGACGACGAAGTAAGGTGGGGGAGAGACGCATACCTGCCATTCGCGTACTCTTCATCATGGCGGCGCTGGGGGCTGCCAGATTGGCTGCGTAAACTGCCAGAGCACCGGAAAATGACGACCAACAAAAAAGCACTCTCTGGACCGCATGGGCGGACCAAAGAGTGCTTTTCGGCAGTGTTCGACGAACGATTCAATCGGAAGACCTGGCCACAGCAGCAAACGTGCCTCATGGCAGGAACCGCCCTTAACCGTCACCGGTTAAAGGACTTTCCTTGCAGGCCGGTCAACGTGACGCATCTTACCTACAGAAGTGTTCCAGCGTCGGTGGCAAAACACCCTCGAATGGGCGTTTCCAATCTTGGACAGCTCCACCAACGCTCTCTACGACACAGAGGTTCATGCCAGGGACCTGACACCATGGAATTTGAAAATGGGCTCGGCGAAGTCTGTGACGCAATCGGTGCCAAAGGGCGTAAATTGACCCCAGTCATCTGTTGCAGTTGAATGGATACCCGCTATAACGAGGAACCCGAATGGCTGCGTATGACGAGATTAATGGCTGCACCGACCGCATCCATATGCTTCGACCGCAGAAGGAGAGTCTCTGTTCCAACAGGCGCATCGCACGGCTTGAAGGCCGTCATGTCGCGCTCCGTTCAAACTGGTAGGTTGGCACGCCCAACCGATACCGTCTAGTCTCCTAGTGCCCTTTTCGCCGCTCATCTCCGCGGCAGGCCGCTTGGATCAACGTGGATCATACCACACTCTCAGTATTCCGCTCTGTCCGACTAACCACCATGACGAAACATTTAAGGCCGGCAGCGTTTTAAACACAACCGACTCTAGATTATAGGAGCTGTGTCTTCAAAGCTCACTGGGTAGTAATAGGTGTTTGGACCGTCTTCAATGCGCAGGAACATATTGACATCGGTTTCCACGGCCGTGGCAGGAACTTCCACCTCATCAAGAACGAGAACGACGGACACAGGATTATCGAAGTTCGAATCCAGCAGGTGGAAGTCGGCCCCCGCTGGAATGTCGAGGCCCGTTAGGTTGATGGTGGCGGGAGCATCAGTGCTGGAATCAAAGGTTGTGTCCACTACCGATACAGCAAAGCGCTCCAGGTCAATATCGAGATCTAAGACGTCGTTATTTACCACTACATTTTTGCGAACAGCGGTTACACCCCATCCCGAAACCCACAATGTGTACGTGCCATCGGGTACGGTAATTTGGTATTCACCTTCTGCATCAAGGTCTGTCGTTGCCATCTCTACCTGCTCGTCCATATATTGATCCAAACCTACAGTGAGAACAGCATCACCCGTCAAACCCCCTTCTAGAAACAGCGTCCCGGAGACCTGATTGTCGGTCGGGCTCGTGCCCGAACCCCCGCCAAGACAACCGGCTAACAACAATGCTGCCATTGTCAAAGCAAAAAGTATTCCGTATCTGAACTTCAAAATCATCGCCCCTTACACTTATTTGAAAATGACCATCATTTTCATTAATCGTAGTATACCACACTATACTTCATTAGCAAAGGATCATGACAGGTTCTAAGAGTACCTGACCGTGCTGGCAACCACTGGACAGCGTGGATCGATGACGATCAAGGAGTGTTTCTCGGGCTAGCAGGCTCTTGGATTTTCGTCAAGAAGCCCACGGTGGAGGCGACAGCGGATGTTGTTGTGAGCAAAACTACGGGTTGACCAATCCACCTGTTGCCAACGAACCTGGACGAATCGATGGTGCTCGGAACTAACCGTGAACGTCTAAACAGAAAATAGAAGTAAGATGGTCCTATTTACCAATTTTGGGCAGGAGATGCATCGAAAAAGGAGAATGGTACCCCGTGACTATGGTCACTAATCTTATTTTGAGGTGTTGCCGATGAAGTTACAGCAGAGTTTTGGAGCCAAAATGATCCTGTCCTTGAGTATCCTCGTCCTTGTGGTCTGTATAGGCTTAGGTGTTACAGCCTATTTCCTAGCCCAGGATGCCGTTGTGGCCGAAGTGGACCAGGCTATCGAACTCTTGTCAGCCGCTGATGCCCACCGCCTAGCCGGCCTGATCGAACAGCGATTGGCTGTGATGCAGGAGTTGACCATGCGTCGCGAGGTGCAAAGTTTGAACATACATAGGCAGCTTGAGGCACTGGCGGGCGACGTCGAGCGCCTTGGCTTTTTGGATCTAGCCATCGTGGATGCTTCGGGAACCGCTCGTTACGTGCACAGCGACCCGGCCCAGTTAGGTGACCGCGGCTATGTTAGGTTGGCCCGCACTGGTCAACCCAATGTTTCCGATGTCATTGTCAGCCGCGTAACAGGCTCGCTCGTGGTTATGTTTGCCGTGCCCATCACGGTCGACAATCGAGTGGAGCAGGTATTAATCGGTCGTGTGGATGGCACAGCCATTCAAGAACTAGTGGCCGGCATGGGTTTTGGTGCCCAAGGGTATGCGTACGTCCTGTCGGAAAACGGTACGATCATTGCGCATCCTAACTTAGACTACGTTATGGACCAACGCAATGTTTTAGATCCCAATGAGCCGGATTTTGCTGAACTGCGCACGGCCATGGCTGGACTGCAGAACAATCGTGGCATCATGCGCTATGACTTAGGCGGCGACATGCGCATTGTCGGCAGCCAGCCGGTACCGGGTACTAATTGGACAATCGGCATCGGTGCTCACGAAGACGATGTTCTTCGTGGACTGTATACCATGCGGACCTGGCTGCTTGGGATTGCCTTGGTATTCCTAGTGATCGGTATCCTAGCTGCCGCTAAGATCGGCAGCGGCGTAGCCAAACCGCTACGTCAAGCCACAGTCTTAACGGAGCGCTTAGCCGACGGCGATCTGCGCGTCGATGATAGCCAAGCCAACAACCGCCAGGATGAAATTGGACGTTTGTTAGCGTCGGTCAAAAAGGTCACCGGAAACCTGCATGAAGTGATGGCCGTCATCACAAGCCAAGTCCAACAGGCCAGTGACTCCAGCCAACAGCTGTCCGCTGCCAGCGAAGAAAACTCAGCTACCATCGAAGAAGTGGCGTCCTCGGTCAACGAGTTTGCCCGCAACGTCCAACAGGTGACGGAATACACCGAAGAAATGCAGGCCGGAGCCAACACTATGCAGAGCATGACGGAACAGGGCGCCCAGCAGATGCAGGTGTCCCGCGATTCCTACCAGCGTATTGTCCGTTCGTCGGAAGAATCCAAACAGCAGATCGAGGGCTTAGCAACACTGACCAAGGACATCGAACAGGTTATATCGCTCATTGCCGGCATCGCTGACCAAACGAACCTGCTGGCCCTCAATGCGGCCATTGAAGCGGCCCGCGCTGGGGAAAGCGGCCGAGGGTTTGCTGTGGTCGCCGACGAAGTCCGCAGTTTGGCCGAAGAAACACAGAAATCCATCGGTTCCATCGAGAAAACCATGGAACAGCTGCGCCAAGGCGTGCGCCAGACTGTGCAGACCATGGACCAGAACAGCAAAGCCGTCCAAGACGGCATGGCCAGCATTGACGGTATTGGCAAGTTTCTGGAAGATACGTCGGCTGAGATTCGCCGCGAAGTGGAACTGATCCAAAACGTCGCCAACGCCATGACCGAACTGGACCAGGGCAGCCAGGAACTGTCTTCAGCAGCCGAAGAACAAGCGGCATCCATGGCCGAAGTGGCCAACGCCGCTGATGCCATGGCTTCCTTGGCCAAGGATCTAGAAACCGCAGCCGGCCAATTCCGTCTATCCTAGGGCATGTTCCCGTTACAGCATCGATCCAACTTACCAGAAGCGGTAGCCATCGTGGAGCCATTGGCTCCACGATGCTCAGTGGCCAACGACTCTTAGGGCTGTGGGACGAATCCCACGGCCCTCTTTTGGAGGCGACAGCGTGAACCAACAGCAGTTTCAGACGGCCTGCCAGTCCCTCCAGCAGCGTCGTCAAGATCCCAATTCCATTGGCACCCTGGGCGAGAAAAGCCTGCACTGGGTTTTGAAGCACTATCTGCAGCCGAACCCGGCCCATCACGAAACAGCCATCGGACCTTACGTGGCAGATATCTTCGACGAGCGGGGTGTGCTCGAGATCCAAACCCGTAACTTCGATCAACTGCGCCAAAAACTGGATTTTTACCTGCCGCAGTATCCTGTCACCGTGGTGTATCCCATCGCTGCTCGCAAACGTCTGCTCTGGTTGGATGAAACCACCGGGCACATCTCCAGCAAGCGACTGAGTCCCAAACGCGGTAGCATCCACGAGGTCTTTCCCGAGCTTTACCGCATCAAGGGCTGGCTGCAGCACCCCAATCTCCATGTGCTGTTGGTATGCTTGGAATTGGAGGAATACCGTTATCTTAACGGCTGGGGCCGCGGAGGGAAGCGGGGATCCAGCCGGGCTGATCGCATTCCCGTCCAGCTTGTGGAAGAAGTGTTTCTCCAGAACCCATGGGACTTTGCCCTCTTTCTTCCGGAATCGCTGCCCGAACAGTTCACTTCGGAAGATTATCGGATCGCTGCCAAACTCAGCCTGCGGCTAGCGCAGATCGGCCTCAATATCCTTTACCATATGGGAGCGGTGGTGCGCTGTGGACGCCAAGGTCGTTCTTACCTTTACGCTCGAACGGACAACTGGCGTAAGGATTCAATGTAAACCACGGCTATGTCTGAAAAACGCTTTGGCAGGCGGTTTTGCGGCAATCACGCCTTATTTGTTTCGCGATCTGGCCCAAAATCATAGGTGCTCGCCTGGTAGAGGAAGGTATTTCTGCCATCATTGGGGAAGACAGTCTATGAAGAAGCGCCGTAGTTTGATACGCCTCTTTGAAGCTGGATGCAGGTCGTGCCCACGGTAGTCAGCGTCCAACGATGACGTCCCAGCTATGCAGCACCCATCGCGGAGGATCCAATACCCAGCATGACAAGGGATGGCCTTGGTAGTAGAGGAACACACTGGCTGCTCTAACGAAAGTTCGCGGCCCAAAGGAGGAGTTACCATGATGTCCATGCTGCGCTGTGAAGTCTGCGGGTATGTTCAGACGAAGGAGGCCATGGGCCAGAAGTGTCCTGCCTGTGGGGCACCGGGGAAAGCCATAAAGTCGTACACCTTGGCCATGAGTCCCCAGCGCTATCGACTGCTGTCTTGGAAAATTCATCCGATCCTGGTGCATTTCCCATCAGTATTCACGATCCTAGCGTTGGTCTTTGTCGTACTGCGCTTTGGCGCACCCCTCCAGTGGCTGCCTTTTTTGGATGCTGGACTGCGCTGGACCATGGGTTCCCTGCCGCTGTTCGCACTGCTCAGTTTCTTCACCGGACGTATGGATGCCCAAGCACGGTTTAAAAAGTTGTCGTCGCAGCATTTGCGCCGCAAGATCCAAGTGGGTATTACCCTGTTCCTCCTCAGTCTTGTGGGCGCCTGGCAGGTCTTAGCCAGCGAGACCATTTCGCTTTGGCTGCTGCCTTTGGCCTTCGCCATGAATCTCTGTACCGGATTGCTGGGACGACTCGGTGGCGAGTTGAACTGCGCCTTCGTGATCGACACACCGAACAAAAAGGATAAGCGAACTAACAAAGAGAGTACCACATAGGCAAACTCCTTGGCGGCCTTGGGTGTGGGCACCGCTGTTTTGCTTGAGGGCCCGTGCGCTCCGAATCACCCAAAGACAGTCCCGGGAGCGTGGCTTCGCTGGCGTTATACTATTGAAATGCCAGCAGCAGGGAGCATTCAGCAGCAATTAGCCGACGTTGCTGCCCTTTGCGGACGTACGCTTGGAGAACTGGGTTGGAAAAGGCGCTGGAACGGTGCCGCACTGGGCATACGACATGGGCGAAATCATACCGAGAGCGGTATGGTTTCTTTCGCGTCACAGCAGGGTCCCAAACCAGCGTTGGCGAAGATTATGGAGAAACGAATAAGCACCCATTCAAGATACCTCGGTGTCCGCTTTGCTGCTGGGGACACCACTTATGATCCTACTGGCAGCCCGGTTTCACGAAGAACAATGGGTGAGCGGAACGACCTTTAGCAGGCGTTTCTCCGAGCCGAACTGCCAACTTCAGGTGTTGAAACACGTCAATGAAACAGGCCTGCTAGTCGCTGGCTAGGGGGTATCCCTTGTTTTCTGGGTCTACTTTGTGACACCACCGCTCAGCTGCGCATCGCAGCAGCCATGTCTCCGGTTAAGGGTTTCCTAGAATGCATAGTAAAGTGGGACGATCAGTATGTATGAACAGATCAGCAGTTATCTCGGCAGCCAATGGCTGCAAAACCTCCTCAATACAGCACCAGATAGGGGACGTCTGCAGCGGGGGCAGCAGTACCACCACCAAGGTCGCGTGGCCGACGTCGTCATCGATAGCACTGGCAGGGCGAAATCCCAGGTGGAAGGCGGCTACTCCATGTACGAGACGTCCATTAAGTGGCCGGCTTTGCGAGCCCAGGACCAAATCCAACTGCGCCGCTTGGCGGGTCAGCCCCAGGAACTCCACCGCTATATAACATCCGATGCCGGGCGAGACTTGCTGCCGCCCGATTGGGACAGTATGACCTGCCGCTGTACCTGCCCGGATTGGGCGGTCCCCTGTAAGCATATGGTAGCTTTGGCCTTGGAGCTCAGCCAGGAGCTGCGCGGTTCCTGGGAGCTGGTTTGGTGGCTGTGGGGTATGGATGCGCCTACGGATGCGGGTTCGGAGCCTGCCACGGCGTATCGAAAACCGGATACCACAAGTCCGCTTATCAAAGAACCCCCGCTGCCGAACGTGCCTTGGAGCGAACCAGCCTGGTGGCAGTGTTTACCAGACCAGGCTGCCTTTTACCGCCAGCGCAGCCTCAAAGCCGAGCTTAAGGAAACGCTGCAGCAGGCTGCGCTGGCGGCCGCTAAGCCTGCCGTCACCGTCAGCCGTTCACCGGAGGGACCGGTCAAGCTCTTTGCTCTGCAAAACCAATTTCTGCTGGACACCGCCGATCATCCAGGAAGTCTAGAGCCACACATGCAGACCGGCGCCGCCGCTTGGTTTGGCAGTACGGCGGATCTTTTGACTTTTACCTTCGCAGACAGCGGGGAACTGGATCGCACCTGGCGTTTTTTGGGCTGCGTTCTCAGCTTCGCCCGCTGGTTGGCGGCCAGCGGCTGCTTTACAGCCCAGTACCGCCACCAAGGGCGCCAAGGGCAGGTGCACTTTGGACCCAGCCTTACCGATCCCAGCGCGGCTCAGTACATGGCGTATCTCCATGCCATTTATCCCGAAGGCATGGCTGAATCCGTTCAAGGTCAGCCACTGCAAGCTGGAGCGGTTATCGAGCCACTGCTGCATACGCTGCTGGGACGCTGGCTGTGGCAGGGTCGTCCGCAGGCGCGGATTGCCCAGGGGGCCGCGGCTCTCTACTACGGCGAAGTGATCGTCCATGATCCGCGACTGCAGTCCTGGCTGGCGGCCGCAGAATTGGCCACCCTGCCAGGCCAAGCAGCCGTAAAAATTGACGATACCCAAAGCGATGGTTATCTGCTCCAGATCGGCGTTTTGTTGGAAGACCAGCCCTTTCTGCCCATGCCAGATTTTCTGACGCATCGACGTTGGCAGAGCTACGGACCGGCCCTGCAGAGTTTGGTGGAACCGGTGCTGCTGGAAAACCAATACCTGCAGCGCTGCTTAGACGACGGTTTCTGGGAAACGCGACTCTCGGGAAAACAGCTGAGCCGCTTTCTCAAGACTTGTCCCGAGGTGTTGGAACGACACAAGCTGCGGCTGCTGCTTCCCAAGGCCATGCAGCAACTGGTTCGACCGAAACTGGTTGTCAAAGCCGCCAGCCAGAAAAAGTCCGGCAAACTCGGCTTAGACTCCTTAGTGCGCTTTTCTTGGCAGGCCGCCCTCGGCGACCAAGTCCTCTCAGCAGACGAGTTCTCCGAATTGGCACGTTGGGGTGAGGGGATTGTGCGCTTTCGTGACCACTATGTGGAGCTGGA
>SLOZ01000161.1 GCA_007132255.1 Limnochordia bacterium
ACGTACAGAGTCAGTGTGCTCACAGCCTCAGCCTCCCTGCACAATCATGGATTGAAGTCGGCGATGCAGCAGCCAGCGGCCCGCAATGGCAAAGATGATGACCCAAATCCACTGCAGCAGCATGGGCCCGTAAGCATGCTCCGGCGGTAATGAGCCGACAAAAAGCCGTGCTGGAATATCCAAATAGCCAGCGAAGGGCTGTAAAAGCAAGAAGGTCTGCAGAGATTCCGGCCACAGCTGCAGGGGCAGGTAACTGCCGGATAGCACGCTGGAAACCAGCAGCAGTAGGTGCATGGGGCCGTTACCCCAATCCACACGCATCCGAACCGCATACACCACCATACAGTACGCGCTAGACAGACACAAAGCGCTGAACGCGGATATGCATGCCAGTATCAGGCCCAACCAAGATGCCGGGGCCCCTAAACCGTAGCTTCCGGGAATTAGCATACCCGCCAACAGCACGAACGAGCCCCGCCAAACCAAAGGCGTGAGACGGTTAGCGACAGTGCGGGCTAACCAGTGATTATACAGATCCAACGGGCGGCACATCTCCACGGCCACGTCGCCATCCTCAATCTTGGCCAGCAAGTCTGGGTCCAAGGACAGCTGCATCATGAAGAGAGTTTGGCCAATCCAGACATACGACACCACTTGCCGCAAGCTGAGACCCGCCATGAACCCAGCTTCCCGGTTTTCGGCGTAGGTGTAGAATACAGTGAACATTGTAATCTCGATCAATGCCCAGAAGATGCTGGTTGAGGCACCGGCCCAGGCGGCCACGCGGTACTGTAGTCCTTCATGGAGACGAATACGAAACAAGGCTGTATAAGGTCGCTGGTAGGCCAGCAAGCGCTGGAGGCTCATAGGCTCATCTCCTGGTACATGCGGGCAATGATCGCATCAATGTCGTGATCTTCCATGGAGACATCCTTTAAGGGAAGAGCGCTAGTCAGTTGGGCCATTAACGCCGGTGCCGGAACATCCAGCGGATCGTAATACACATGCCATACCGGGCCATCAACGTCAATGCGGGCAGCACCTTGGATGCCATTGGGCTCCACTTCATGTTCGAGGACGACGCGAATGCAGCGTAGGGGTGAGTACTGCTCTTTTAGGGTTGTTAAAGCGCCGTCATAGAGCAGGGTGCCGTGCCCGATCACCATGACTCGCTGGCATAGAGCTTCGATGTCGTCCATGTCATGGGTTGTGAGGATGATGGTGACCCCGCGGCGCAGGTTTTCTTCTCGGAGAAAATCCCGCAGTGCCAATTTGGACACGGTATCCAAACCGATGGTGGGTTCGTCCAGAAAAAGGATTTTGGGACTGTGGAGCAGAGCAGCAGCCATCTCGCAGCGCATCCGCTGGCCTAACGACAGCTGCCGCACGGGACTGCGCAGTAGATCGCCAATCTGGAGAGCATCCACTAACTGTTGTGAGCGAGCCCGGAATTCCGGGCCAGGAACGCGGTAGATCTCTTTGAGCAGATCAAACGAATCTTGGACGGGTACATCCCACCACAGTTGGCTGCGCTGACCAAAAACAACACCGATGGCAGCCACGTGCGCTGTCCGCTGTTTCCAAGGGGTTCTGCCGAGGATTTCGCAGCGCCCGGCATCAGGCGTAAGAATCCCGCTCATGATCTTGACCGTGGTTGATTTTCCGGCACCATTAGGCCCTATGTAGCCCACCAATTCACCAGATTCCATGGTAAAACCAATGGCATCCAGAGCTTGGATGGTTCTGCGCGGCCTGGCAACTAAGCGCCGCAGCAAGCTGGCGGAACCTTCTGGTCGCTCGGAAACCATAAACTGCTTGCTGATACCCTCGACCACAATTTGCTGCACGAAACACCCCACCTTTATGGTTTTGTCTTCTTCTGCCATTGTACTGCAGAATCGACACCATTGCACTGGGCCCGTTGGTCGTCGGATGATATCCCAGAACATGAACCCATCCTTTTCATTTTCTTCGTCCAATTGCGCTATTTTTCTTGACAAACGAAGGTTTGTGCCGTAGAGTATTAGTAGACTTGGTGCTCCGGCAGCAGGGTGTATTTTCTACTATCCAAATCGAATTTTGTGAACCTCAGGCCTAGCGCTTGAGGTTCTTTTTGTTATGTGCCATTGGCTGTTTCTGTGTGAACGGAAGCGTAATTCGCAGCGATCGTAGAGGCAGAACCGATGACAGATGGACCAAGATAGTTGATAGGAGCAAGAAAACTACTCGAAAGAAATCCGGCTGCGGTTGTTTAGGCCCGGGTTGTTTGTGCCACTCTGCTAAACTAAACAGTACGACAGACGTGCATCTAATGCAAGGCGTTCCCCGTTTTGGGGGGAACGCGTCGTTGGATTCTGGCAAACCGGAAACCAACCCCGACAGATGCCATTTCATTGCGAAGCGCAATTTTATTATAGTAGAGCGTAATCGCCTGTGATACACTGGGAAAAAGATTGTAAAAACCAAGGTTTATTCGGGAGGTATACCATGGGTGCGCCAAGATAAGCTTGGCAGTTCTTGCTGGTGAAAGTCCAGAATAGGTAATGTCTAGCCAACAGCCTATCATCTATATCACAT
>SLOZ01000440.1 GCA_007132255.1 Limnochordia bacterium
CCAGCTTTCCCAGTCTTTGACCGGATAATCCTGAGGCAGAGGCAATGTTGCCGTTTTCTTGAACAGAAGCATGGTCCGCCCCAGTTCGTCTCTTGTGACAATATGGTCTGCCGTTTCCTCAAGAACCTTCGGTGTTTGTCCCCCCAACCGGCCCGTAAGACCACCGCAGTCGACTCGCGGGACGTAGTCCCAACAGAACGCGGTCATATTCAGTTCATCTTCCGCTGCTCCTTGACTTCGCCATTCGTCTTCGAGCCCAACTAAAGGTCCGAACAGCTCCACGAACATCGGCCGTTCGCTTTCCTCGAATGTCATCAATCGAATGTACTCTTCGCTCGTCCAACGCACGACAATCACCTCTTAAAAGGATATGAACATCAGCAGAGGTGGCAGGAAGAATTGCTGCCTGCCACCTCTGCCTGCGATCAGAATCGTAATTCCAGACTTCGAAACAAGAAGCCGCTCAGCAAGCTTAGTACATGCACCTTTGAGCTAGCTCCCGTGCCTATTGGATAGGACCGTTCCCTAAGTTACCCGCTTCCGCCAACTATTCTGCCCAGAAGATCTGCGCAGGGTTGCGGTTCATGGTATAGGTGGAATCCCAACCCCAGAAGCCGGTCTCGGGGACGTTACGCAGTTTGCTGTTGGCAATGATGGGATGCGGAATCATACCGACAGTGCCGATCATCCAGAGATTTTCGGCCTGCGCCCGAAGGATGTTCTTGCCAAGCTCAAGACGTGTGTCTGGATCCGGCTCTCGCAGAACCTGTGTCCACCAACGGTTGAGCTGTTTTATTTCATCCGGCGGCTCTTCACCTTCTCGGCCGTCAGTATTGTACCAGGTTTCCCACAGCGGCCAATGCGTGCGTTCCCAGCCGGTGTTCGTGGGCACCAAATAGTAATTCGCCTGAATCGGATAGAGAACGTCACTTTCTCGACCACCGATCCAGTTGCTGGCATCCATCAAATTGGCAGCAGTACGCTGACCCTGGAGTTCACCGGATATGACTCGCGAACGAACATCCAAACCGACCTCCTGCCAATATTGGACGGCCAACTCAACAACGGGAGTTCTGGGTACCACAACGTCCGGGTATTCCATGATGACCGTCAAACGCTGACCATCGGGCCGGAGGCGGTAGCCTTCGCTGTCCTTTTGATCCAGTCCCATCTCATCGAGCAGCGCTGCAGCTTGTGCCGGATCGTAATCGGCATAGGCTGTGGCGAACTCTGGTTCGTAGTAAATACTGCTTTCTAAGAGTGTGAACTGCCGGGGCGTGCCCTGGCCAAAGTAAACAACGTCGTTGATTTCGTCACGGTCAATGGCTAAAGACATGGCCTGACGGAACCGTACGTCTTGGAAAATTTCCCGCATCACAGGATCGCTGTGTGTCATGTTAACCATGAAAAACACAGCGTTGCCAAACGTGGTATCCCACAGAATGGTGCGGTAATTCCCCTCTTCTTCAAAGCTGCGGTACAATGGATAGTTAGCCAGCTGCGTATTGCGGCCTTCGAAATCCACCGAACCGCTCATGATCATACCCTGTACCACTTCAGCATCGGCCACGATCTCGGTGTGAATGCCGTCCAGATAAGGCAGTTGGTTGCCTTCTGTGTCCACCTGCCAAAAGTACGGATTGGCCTTCCAGGTTCTGCGGTCCGACGTAAAGGTGTCAATAATGTAAGGCGTGAGCGCTGGTCGGCCGTCACGAATGGGATTTCCCCAGATCGTGTCATTCTGATAGCCAAACAACTCATACCATTCCACGAACCCAGCTTCTTCCACCATGGCTTGAAGCTCATCTTCAGCCACATAACTCGGATGGAACTGGCTCAAGAAATGTTTCGGTTGGAAGATGCCTGGCCACTGTTGATGAATCATGTCATTCTCGAAGAACGGCAGAGCTGCAGGAAAACGGAACTCGACGGTATAATCGTCGATGGCCACCACGTCCACAATCTCTCCGGTTTCACTGTTGCGCCAAGGTGATCCGATGGTGGGTGTCAAGTCATCGTTAAACAACATATCTTCATACCAAAACATAATGTCTTCGGATGTCAGAAGTTCGCCATCCGACCATCGAAGGCCTTCTCTGAGATAGAGCGTCCAGGTGGTTGTGTCCTCTGATGGTACCAAACCCTTGGCCAAATGAGGAACGATCGCAGACAGATCGGCGTTAGGTTTAACAGCCGACGGGAAGATGGACAAGAGCGTGTCGCCGCCGGCTGCGTTGGGCACGGTGGATGTGGATCGCACGATTCCACCATAGCGGCCAATCTCTTCATAGGGTTCCACCACATAGACGTCTTTGGGCAGACGCGCTTCCACCGGAGGAAGCTCACCGGATGCTACCATTTCGGCAAATGTCGGTGATTCATTGAATGTTTCGGGTACCGCCAAGGCATTGCTTCCCAGAAGCAGAACAAAGCAGACGCTCAACAAAAGCATTTTTCTCATTATGTTTACCCTCACTTTCTCAAATGAACATACATGATTCCGCCAGCCGTTTTCCGTTCGCTGCCCGCATCACCCCCATGGCTGTCGGTTCTTCGCTGCCATCTACG
>SLOZ01000357.1 GCA_007132255.1 Limnochordia bacterium
GAGGCGTTCATGCTGACTCAATGATGGACAGAATTATTCACAATGCAGCGTGGATGTTTACGGGGACTTTGAACATGAGACAATTCCATGCGGATAAACTCAACCAGTTCTAGTAATTTTTGCGTACTGCCATATGGCAGTACGCAAACTCAAACTCAAACTCAAACTCAAACTCAAACATAGACATGATGCTCTAACACAATATCGCTGATGCTCTAACGGCGAATCGCTGATGCTCCAATGAGCAACTTGGTGATGCTCACAGAGCGAAATAATCACATGCCAACGACGTAACGGTCAATACCCTAGAGCAGCTGAAACTTCTGTGATTCAACTAGGCCTGCAACGCATGGTCTTACTAAACAAAAACCTTCTCGAGCGGAATTTCCATCTCAGGGAAATCCGGGTGCTGAAACAGCTCGTTGTCACTTGCTGCGGCTAACAGGGCATAATAACCGTCGCGTAGGGCAAAGGCCTCAATGGTTTTGGCGTCAGGGTCGACGATCCAATAATGCGTCACACCAGCTTTGCGGTATATCTCTGTCTTGCGAATGCGATCCTTCTGAGCGGTGCTCGGAGATAGTATCTCGACAACGAGTTCAGGCGGCACGTCGATGTATGCATGTTCAAGCACATCGGACGCGCTGCCAGGAATGTAGAGCAAGTCCGGTTGAAGTACGGTGTACTCACTGAGTATGACGTCCAACGGAGCACCAAGAACGTCTCCTTCTGGATCTTTGCGTCCGAAATATTCGCGCAAGAGCACATGGAGACGAATACTGCAGCGCTGATGTTTTGTTACCGGGGACGGATCTCTGACCAGACATCCGTCCAGAACTTCGAACCGGAAACCGGGCTCTTCTGGGAGTTGAACATAGTCGTGGTACGTGAATGGCTTCTTGGCAGAATACTCCGCTGGCGATTCTGCCACGGTGGTGGTGTTACTGCGCTGCAGGGCCTTCATCACTTGAGTTAAATCATAACGATATTGGCGCGGACCCAGTTCACTATAGGGTATGCGTTTTTGTCGCGTATAGCGCCAGATTGTCTCGACCGACAAACTCAGTTCTTTGGCCAGTTGATGGGCCGTCAAAGCATGAGTGTTGCGTTCCATTTCACGCACCTCCATAGGATCAATATACCATCTTTGAAAACTAAAAGCAACTAAAAATAACTAAAACCGTCTTGAGTCTTGAGGTGATGATTTCGCTCTGTGAGCATCACCAAGTTGCTCATTTGAGCAACATCAATTCGTAGTGAGAGCATCAAAAATATCCTGTTAGGGCACCTTTGGCAGGCAAGACGAGTCCAAAAGGTTATTGTGCCCATAAATCCCATTCATTGGCCGTTCCTGTCCGAATCTCATCTGCTTCCGGAAATCCCAATCACTCGCAGCACAAAAAAGCCCAGAAGCAGCGCCTCCAGGCTCGCAGTTGATTATCGTGCGTCTACAAATCATGTGCGACAATCCGTTTCAGCTCGGCTTGGGGCCTGAACTCTCAACGGATTGACTGGAACCAGAAGCCATGGACCCAGAAATCGCAATCTCAGCCCCGTTTTTCTTGTGTCGTCTAAGTTTGCGGTGGACAAGGCAAGACCACCCTAGGGAATCTGAGGGACTCCGCCGAAGATCGGCTTTGTGACGCGGCCAAAGGATCACGACAGATCCGAAAAATGCAGTCATGTTTTCAAGCTTGGGGTCTTAAGGTTCAAAATGGAAAGATCTTCGTCAGCACTGGCTGAGACCGACATCTTTGTTTCAATGGGACATTGGACGATATCGCCTGGCTGCACATGGTTGTCCTCTCCACCGACGCGAATCACGCCAGTGCCGGAAACCACGAAAAACGTTACAGCCACAGGCATGGCATGGGGAGGGATGGTCTGGCTAGCCTTGACCACCAAATTATGAATCGACAAGTGCTCCTGATTCACCAACAGTTTAGAGAGAATGCCTCGCTTGTTGATACGTCCTTCGATGTCCGTCATTCGAATAATCGCCATTGGACATACTCCTCTCAAAGGGATTTTGCATATATGGATTGACGGATGCCAGGGTATTTGGTCGATCTGATCACTTAGAAACCCCTGATATTCCAGGCTTTCTCACCGTTTCCTAAGCATTCTAGACATGCTCCGCCCAGGCGCCATAGCGAATGGTCTGCGTCGGGCACACGTCATGGCAGCGGAAACACTGCAGGCAGTATCGGCTGTCGATCCTCCGTTTACCTTGGGCATCGGCGGTAATGGCAGCTGTGGGACAAGTCTTCTCGCAGAAACCACAGACGATACATTGGTCTTTGTTGACGGTAGAACCCCGTTTAGCGAAGTGAGCAGATACGGATAGAAAAGTGCCATACGGACACAGGTGCCGATGCCAAAACTCCTCTGCAAACACCAACGTAACAACCACGGCTAGGAGCACCGCCGCTGCCAACGGAGAGATGGCTCCTCCGCTCAACCGGCTGATAAGAAGCATCAGGATCAGGACAATCCCGAACAGCCACGATTTGCGGAACATCTCGGAGGTTTTCTGCCTCCACGGGCTTAGGAAGGTGTTGATTTTCTCTGTTCCGACTGAGATTTTCCGTCGTTGTGGCCGGAGAAATCCTTGGTAGAGGGATTTCTCTCCTCTTGTTTTGCGGTCCAATGATCACATTATCAACACTTTCCTAGACGCCTTTCCAACCAGGTAAGGGGAAGGAACAGCGTATTCATAGGGCAGACCCAAGAACAGTAGAAGCGGCCCCATGCCAATGAGACCAATATTCCAATAGCGAACACCAAAAGCCAGCGCTGGCTGTTCCCCTGCAGCAAACCGATCACGAACATTGGAAAAGACAATACCTGCACGATCAACTGCCATCTGTTACGGATCAAAGGAGATTTCTGCAATCATTTCACTCCCAATTCTATACTGGATGTTCTGTGTCGCAAGGCGCTCAAGCCGGCTCAAAGCGCTACGGAATATCAAGGAGACGCATGAGTTCTTCAAAAACCGGTAGGGCGCGTTCCTTGAGGGAATCCTTGAAATCATTGGCGCGCCATTCCGCTGCCAACTGTCGGATCGTTCCGATAAAGATCACGGCGAAAACTTGGGGATTTGCTGCACGCCGAACGAAACCTTCCTGCTGGCCCTGGCGGACAATGCTGCTAATCCGCCGAACCATGGCATCCCGATGGGCACTGAAGATCCCTTCGACACGGGGATATTCTCGGAATATATCTTCCTGAAAGACAACCGCCGTTGTGTGTGGGTTTTCTTCCAAGGCCTCCAACTGGCCAAACATGACTTCGCGAAGCCGCTCCTTCGCCGGTCGTTTCGGACTTGTTTCTTCGGCCCGAGGGCCTCGAAAGACGTGTGCGGCAACCTGTTCCATGATGTCCTCTTTGTTGGAGAAGTGACGATAGATGGCTGCTTCCGATAAGTCCACGTCGGCGGCCAATTGGCGCATCGTCAACTGCCCAACACCTTGTTTATGCAGAATACATAGGGTCGCTTGGATAATCTCCAACCTTCGTTCTCCGGTGGACCTTCTTGTTTTGGTCATACAAAAACTCTCCTTATATAAGTTAACGTTAACTAACTTATGTCCAGTCTATCACGTTTGCAGCGATTGTCAAGCAGTAAGGCCGTGCGTGTAAGGGGAGCAAGGGAGTTTCCTGCGACCAGCGGAAAGCGTGACTCCAAACCCAGCGGATACGAGCAAAAGAACCCCTTGCAGAATCCGTTGACAGGCATACCGATTGGGTGTAGACTGACAGTAATGTTGAGTGAGGTCTCACTCTTTATGACAACACCTCAAGAAAGGAGGTTGCGGAATGCGCCCATTCTCGAATGCATTTTTCAGGTGGAACCAGAGAAGCGTCAGCGATTTCTCGAAACCTTGAAAGTATCTAGTGGCGACCTACCGGACCTGTCTTTGTCCCTGCTGCAGATGTACTTTCGCTTGATTCGAGCCAATCCGGACGTGGGAATCATTCTAATTCCGGAACGGCAGGTTTCGCACATTGAAGAACTCGAGTTTGTGTATCGGTTCCTTTTTGGAGTGCCCCGCACCCTCGCTCGACTCCTGCATCCGCCGCAGGAGCGGGGCGAGATCCGTCAAGTGCCGTCGGAGTTGACCACATTGTTCTTTCAGGGTTTGCAGCTTCCCAACCAAGGGAGTACCTACGACCGCAAGCGGGGAAATAGTTGATCGAGTCATCAATGTTCAAGAATGAGTGAGGCTTCAGTCAATTTGGGGGAGGAATGACGATGAGAAGATGGAGCGCTTGGGTCACTGGCTGGCCAAGGTTGTTTGTGGCTATGAGCATTCTAGTGACGATCTTAGCGGCATGGTTTGCCATGGACGTGACCATGACCACCGATGTGAAGGACTTTTTTCCGGCCGATCACGAACAGGTAGTGACCTATGACGAAATTGAACGTACTTTCGGTAGTGCCGAATTCATTATGGTGGCCTTGGAAATGGAAGACATATTCACAAGCCTGGGTTTTGAGACCATCGCCCAGCTTACCCGGGACCTTCAGGGTGTGCCGGGAATCAGTGACGTCCGGAGTTTGACAACCGTGGAGGAAGTCAAGGGAACGGACTGGGGTGTGGAAGTTGGTCCTCTGCTCGACGCCGTCCCCCAGACTGACGAAGAATTCCAACGGCTTCGGTTGACAGTCTTGAATGATCCGATGTATTCCGGCAGCATCGTCTCTCCAGATGGAACAGCAGCTCTACACGTCCTGGAAGTGGAACAGGGCGCCGATCCAGTGACGGTGGCCCATAAAGTTCGAGACATTGTTGGAAGTTATTCAGGGGCCGGTCAATTGTACTTGACAGGTACGCCTGTGTTAAACGCCATATTGGCCGAATCTATGAAGACAGATCTGAAAAGGCTACTGCCATTGGTGCTACTACTGGTGGCCGTCATCCTATTTCTGTTCTTCCGTACGGTTCGTGGTGTTGTCTTACCATTCTTGACTGTCATGATGAGTTTGGTATGGACCTTGGGCTTGATGGGCCTTCTCGAACGTCAGATGTCGCCGCTCAATGCTGTCATGCCAGTGATCTTAGTGAGCCTTGGCAATGCCTACGGCATCTACCTTTTGGCGCGATTCAATGAAGGCTTAAAGCAGGGACATGATCGGATTACTGCCGTGCAAAAAGGCATGACCTCGGTGGGGGTTGCGGTGCTCTTGGCTGGAAGTACTACTATGGCCGGTTTTCTGGCCACTATGTCCAGCGAAATCACCCAAATGCGAGACTTCGGCCTCTTTACCGCCATCGGCGTTGCCTCGGCACTGTTCATCTCCTTGAGTTTCGTACCTTCCCTATGGGTGCTTCTCCCCACAACTGCAAGAGAAACGCACAACAACAAAGGGGAAGCCGAGAGTGGCAGCGGTGGTGCCAACCGGAATCGCAAGGGCAAAGGCGCCAAGAGACAACTAAGGATCGGAACCTTGGAGCGATGGTTAACCCGATGGGGGGAAGCTCTTCCCCGGCGCAAAGGAGCCGTATTACTGGTGACCGGCCTTCTGGTGTTGGGAGCCTTGGCTGGACTTCCGCGAATTTCCACCGACAGCAATTTCTTCAACTTCTTCGATCCCGATTCCCAGCCACGTGTGGCCTATGACTTAGTAGCCGACAAGTTCTCGGGATCCGAGAGCATCGAAATCGTGGTGCGGGGAGATATTCAGGACCCTGCCGTGCTCGAAGCCATGGAGGCGTTTCAAGAGGGGCTTGAACAGACCGGTTTGGTGGGAACGCCCCAGTCGGTTGTTAATGTTCTGAAGCGGACAAATCGAGCTATGCAGGAAGGCGACGAGGCCTATTATGCGCTGCCAGAACACAGAGATATGGTGGCGCAATACCTTCTTCTGCTCGAAATGAGCGGTGATGGATTCTTAGACAGATTTCTGACCATGGATTACAGCCAAGCAAGAATCCAGGCATTAGTGACAGATTCCAGCAGTGAAGGTACTAGGCGGCTTTTTGCGGCCGTCGAGGATCTTTTCGAAATCCACTTTGCGCCATTGGCTCTTGATGTCACACAGACAGGCATTATTGCGCTGTTGGATGCTCTGGCGGATCTGATCATTGACGGCCAGGTAAAGAGTCTTTGGTGGGCCCTTGGTGCAGTGTTCGTAATCGTGCGTCTGCTTTTGGGTTCATGGCAGGGAAGTTTTCTCAGTACGCTGCTGGTGTTCTTGACCATTCTCGGCAATTTCGGCCTAATGGGTTGGTTGGGAATCCCCTTAGACATTGTCACTGTGTTAATCAGCAGTATTGGCGTCGGAGTCGGCATTGACTATTCCATTCACATCTATTCCCGTTATCAAGAAGAGCAGCGGGCAGGAAACCATGGATCGCTGGCGGTCAGTCGAACCATTGCCTCTACGGGTCAAGCCATCTTCGTCAATGCGCTGGCGGTTATTTCAGGATTTGTGATTTTGGTGACATCTTCCTTCCCGCCGTTCCGATACTTCGGTAGTTTAGTGACTGCCACGATGGCTACTGCTGCTTTGGGTTCGCTGACTTTGCTGCCGGCCCTCATTTTGCTGCTTGATGGCCGTCGAGCAAAGCACCGGTCCAAGTCGACAGAGATTCATGGCCAGCAGTAACAGCTTGCCATCATTCACAAAAAAGGAGAGGATTTGGATGTTGAGAATCAATGGAGTGCAGATTGGGCAAAAGGATGAAGGAAACGGAAAATGGATGCTGGGACTGATTTTGGGAGTATTTTTGATTGGTACGGGTACTGTGGCAGCGCTTGCTGGCAACGAGATCCTAGCGGAAGTGGACACTGTGATGCAGTCGGATTCGCGTTCTATGAGCCAAACGATGACTCTATTTAGCGCTTCGGGTCAGAGTCGCACCCGGGAACTGCAGGTGTTCAGTGACAGCACCGGTGGTGAAGATCAAATGTTGGTGAGGTTTATTGCTCCCGCCGATGTTCGCGGCACGGGACTCTTGATGGACGGTGACGACATGTACCTGTACATGCCAGCTCTGGGCCGGGTTCGGCGTATCGCGGGTCATGCAAAGCAGGGAAGTTTTATGGGCAGTGACTTCAGTTATGTGGACATGGAGCAGTTCGGCACCAGAGGTTTCGCCGTGGACTATCAGGCCATTTTCGTGGAAACACAGTCCGTTGGAGATCGGGAAGCGTATCAGCTGCAATTGGAGCCAACCAGCGATAGTGAGTATTCCAAGCTGGCCATGTGGGTCGATAGCGAGCGGTATCTTCCTCTGCAAATCCACTACTTTGATAAGCAGGGTGAGCACTTCAAGACTCTTACAACCAGTGAGTTTGCTCTCTTTGATGATCGCTGGACAGCCACGAACATGCTCATGGAAAATGTGCAGAGTGGAACCAAAACCGAAATAATCGTCGAACAGGTGGACTTCAATGCAGCTTTTGAGGCGAGTATCTTCACGACTCGGAACTTGGAAAGAGGTCAATGAACTGCAAGGGACTAACCGGAAGAGACGATGACAATACGTTAGTAGATGGAGGTTTGCATCGTATGCATAAGCGACAATTCACCAGACGTGCCGTTGGTTTGGGTGCCGTGTTTGTACTGCTTCTTATGACTGCATCCGCATCAGCCGTAACCATCACTGGATTTTTTGAGACAGAAGGCAGCACAGATTTGACAGAAGGTCTGCCTGTTAACTTGGACAGCACCCTTGGTTTACAGTTAGACAAGGATCATGGTGCGGGAGCTTTCCATGCGGGGCTGCATATTCACCAAAGCCTAGGAAGCGACTCCGGGGCCACATGGGACTGGGTTTTGGATGCGTTGTATGCTGACTATTACGCCGACGATTTTGATCTGCGGATCGGAAAGCAGCGGCTATCCTGGGGAACTGCTATGCAGATCAATCCCATGGACGTCGTGAATCCCATGAATCCGCACGATCCCTTAGGTGACAAACAAAGCACCTGGGCAGCTCTATTGGATTACTATGTCGGTTGGAACTACAAGATCAGTGCCGCCGTTGTGCCTGCCTTCAGCAGTCAAATTCGGCCGCATGTTCCGCATCCCGTGACCGGTGAGCCTTTAACCATCAACGACCCGGATCTGCAGCTGAACAATGTCCAAGGAGCGATCCGAGGCGAAGCACAGGGTCTTTCGGGTTGGGATGTATCGGTCATGTATTATTACGGCCGCGAACAACGACCAGGCTTGCGGCAAACGCCCAATATGGATCAAGGAACTCTACCCAGCTCTATGCAGGATCTGGCACTGGAATACCCGCGTACCCACGTATTCGGTATCGCAATCGCTGGAACCCTAGGAGATGCAGCGGTGTGGGCGGAAGGCGCATACCATTTCCCCGAGTTTGGAGATAGCTACTGGCATTGGATTGTAGGTGGAGACTACGGTTTTGGCAATGGTGTCCTCGCAGTAGCTCAATACTACCAGCGTTGGCAGGACGGAGATCTACAGCACCAGCTGATTGGAGCGTTAGAGAAGGATTTCGTCCAGCTTCACACAGCCCGGTTGGGCGCCATGTATCGTCTCGATACGGGCAGCTGGATGCTGCGACCGGAGATCGAATGGTCACTAGCCGACGCTATTCGCCTAAACACGGGTGTACAGTGGCTGGAGGAAAAAGCAGATCATCCCGCGAATGCATTGCCTTTACACCAGCCCGACAGCCTGCGACTCTATGTTCAGTTTCGCATGGACTTCTAGAGCGTTTCCTACTCTGCTTAGGGATGTCAGAACCTAGGCAGCGTTGTCGGTTATTGGGATTGGAAGCGATACTCGGTTCGTGGGTAAACGCTGAAGAAAAACGGAGACACGTCCCGAACTTGAGGGGTGTCTCCGTTTTTCATTGTTTAGGGCACCTTTAGTCTAGCTGCTGCGGCTTTGCGGGTCGAGCGTGCCATGGTTCCACTCAACAAAGCCGCTTTCCAAGGATGATGTAGGATGTGGAATCCTCAGAACAAGCTTCAGAACGTGTTCGGCAGCTTGCTCGAAACCATATTTCGTTACCTCAGGCTGGGATGTGCCTGTGTTTTTATCTGTTTAGCTATCGAAACCACTGGGCGACCGCGGTGACATCAGGTTTGTAAACCATCAATACAAAGACAATGACCAAGGGAACCACACCAGCCATGCTGATCCACAAACGCAGTCTGAGGAGGCGGATGAGTTCATCGGGTAGTGTCTGATCGTCTGGCTGCAGACTGGAAATGATTCTCTTGACTTTGTACTGCGTTGGAATATCACTAACTAGCCAAAGGAAACCGGACAGTAAAAAGAGAAGAAAGCTTACAGAAAGCCAGCCAATCTGCCACAGCTCCCCTATGTGAAAACTGAGGGAAAGTCCCCCGATTACCGAAAGTATGATCAGGGGAGAGGAAAGTCGGGAGTCCAAAACGGCTACCGTGTTATACGTGTGCAGGATGACTTCTTTGCTGCCGGAGGCCAGGCTGCGGTGTTCCCATAACATGCCTACCACTGCATTAGCAAAGAATAGGGTAACCGCCGCGATGTGCAAAAAGCGGGCATGGCTGTACAAGGCCGGGTGTTTCATGAGAGAAATGAAAGCGTCCTGAAAAACAAGGGCGAAGCCTATCATTCCTGCCATAATGGCCAAAAAGGCAACCAGAACATAGTTTGTCTTAACAATCGGCTTTGTTTTCATAAGGATATCTAATCACACAATCGCAGAAATTACAACAATAAGCGGCATTTTCCATAGCAAAAGCATCGTATTACCTTTATAGCAACCACATGACTGGATGGACAAGCGCACAAAGGAGCAACCCATCATGAACTCAGCAGTGAGAAAATATTGGCCCCAATACAAGTGGTCCAATGTCTTTGCCATGATCAACAATATGAAACGACACCCCAAACGGCACCCAGAACCTTTCAGGGAGAAGCTTTGTGTCATAACTGGTGCTACAAGCGGTATTGGGTATCATACTGCCCGAAAATATGCTGCTATGGGTGCCCAGCTTATCATGGTGAATCGCAATCCCGAGAAATCAGAGTGGGTCCGCAAAGAAATCGCCGCAGAGTTCGGTACCCCCATAGACCATATCATTGCGGACTTAACACATCTAAAGGATATTCAGCGAGTAGGGCAGGATTTACTGTCCCTGGAAAAGCCGATCGATGTCCTGATCCACAATGCGGGAGTACATATTCAATCTCGCCAGGAAACCCCCGACGGCTTAGAGGTTAACTTTGTTCTGCATTATCTCTGTCCCCTTATTGTTACGAAGAGGCTGCTGCCAAAATACGA
>SLOZ01000015.1 GCA_007132255.1 Limnochordia bacterium
GAAAGCACCCGCTTCATTGTCAATGGCAAACGCAACGCTTTCTGTGGGATGAACGTTAACCACAGACACGTGAGTCTGGCCGTCCTTCGTCGTGGCTGCCGCATCCAAAGTTGGAAGCGAATAGCCATAGAGCTCCTGGGGTCCAGCGCTGACTTTGACGTTCAACCGGACAGCATCCTGATGAACGTTCATCATCTTGAACATGTGGTACGAAGGAGTCAATATCATCTTGTCGCCCTCGGTGAGGATCATCGCCTGCAGCACATTGACTGTCTGGGCAATATTGGCCATGCGCACACGTTCAGCATGCTTTTGGAAAATATGCAGATGCAGGGCCACCACAAGAGCATCGCGCACTGTGTTCTCCTGATAAAGCAGACCTTTGGCGCCGGCGTTTTTCGGTGCGAACCAAGTACCCCATTCATCGACCACCAAGTTAACGCGCCGCTGCGGGTCATACGTATCCATGATCGCAGAATGCTTCGTAATCAACTCATCCATACGGATAGCTTTGATCATGGTTTCGCACCATTCCGCTTCGGTCCAGTGTGTATCGAAGCCTTTGTCGTCCCAAGTGCCTGGGAATGTATAATTGTGCAGACTCAGACCATCAAAGTGCCCACCGGCATCGCGCATCAGCACTTCCGTCCAGTGGTAGTCATCCACATTGGCCCCACAGGCAATCTTCGCGGTCTTTTCTTCATTGAAGGACATGGCATACAGACTGTAGCGCCGATAGAGCATAGCGTAGTATTCCGGCGTCATATTGCCACCGCAACCCCATGATTCATTGCCGACGCCAAAGTAAGCGATCTGCCAAGGCGTCTTGTGCCCGTTGCTGCGGCGCTGTTCAGCCAAGGTCGAGTCACCAGAGTATGTCATATACTCTAGCCATTGGCTCATTTCGGCAGGTGTTCCGCTGCCCACATTGCCGCAGATATATGGTTTTGCGCCAATGGCCTCGCAAAGCTCCATGAACTCGTGCGTGCCAAAGTGATTCGTTTCCACAACCTTCTCCCAATGACGGTTAACACGACGAGGTCGCTGTTCTAGGGGGCCAATGCCATCTTCCCAATGGTAATCATCGGCAAAACAACCTCCCGGCCAGCGCAAAACCGGGATATCCAACTCTCTCAGCGCCTGGAGAACATCACGGCGAATGCCGTTCTCATTGGGAATGGCGGAATCCTTCCCCACCCAGATGCCATCATAGATGCAGCGGCCAAGATGTTCCACAAACTGTCCGTACTGTTCCTTCGGGATCTTTACTTCTGTCTTCTCCTTGGCAATCTCCAAATGGATCATTTGCTGGTCACTTCCTTCCTTGGTTCATGGTTTTCTACCACGGGCATGAATACGGCATAGTGCCCGCGCCGCAGACCTTGATTGGCGAATGGCAGCAGAACAGCTTCGACGTCTTCCGCTGCCGGAAGTTCGGTGTTTGCCTCAGGATTGGCAAACATCGGGGCCTTTGCCCGGCGGCGGGCCGGCAGCCGCAGTATCGGCCCTAGGGCGTTTTCAGGCGCTGCTTCCCAGGTCAAAGCCTGTTCCCAGTCCTCACCCAGCTTGAGCTGCACATCCTGAGGATACGCTCCCTGGATCCACTCAAATTGGCCGTCATTGTCCTGCCACTTCTGGAAGTAACAGTAGACCAAGGGGCCTTTGGAAAGAGCTGCTTCACCATCACCGTGATGCACACGCAGCGGAAGCGTGGTTTTGACATGGATTCGGTCTTCGCTAGACCACGTCCGAGTCATGCTAAGATATTCGCCGGCCACTGCACCTGTCACAACCTCACCGTTTACCGCAACCGCTACGTCCCGCGCAAAGGAAGGAATTCGAAGATGCAACGTGAACTCAACACTGGCATCACACTGGAGCGTCAGATGCAGACTGCCTTCACTCGGATACTCGGTCTCTTGCTGCAAAACTATATGACTGCCCCGGTGAGTCCAGTTGACGACGGATGGAACCCATTGGTTCACCATCAACCCTTTATCCATTTCGCTGTAGAATGTGGTGGGAAGACGCGCCAAAATGCGATGGCCCGAGGCATTGCAGCAGTTAGGTCCCGACGGCTCTTGGGCTCGGCCATTCATGGGCGTCATGTAGCTCCAGTTGCTGCCATCGGCCAGTTGTGCCGCCAAGAGGCTGTTGAACATTGTTCGTTCCATTTCTTCGGCGTATTTGGCCTTACCGGTCCACTGCAGAGCGTGCTCAAGTAAGAGAATCCAGGTATGCTGAGGGCAAACTTCGATTTCGTTATTCGGGTGATAATAGGGATACTGGACATAACGTTCTCCAGCACTCATTCCACCGGTCAGAAAGACAAAACGCTCGGCGATGGCATCAACACACCCTAACACTGTTTGACGATACTGCTCTTTACCGGTGGCTTGGTACATGGCCGCTACCCCGAGCAACGTCATATGCAGCGTGTGAGCATGGATATTCCGCCGTATTTCATGAACGTCCGCCTCGCCTGCGGCAACAGCCTTCATGAGTTTATACGATCCGGTATGGGTGCTCATGGGATACTGGTCGCACCAAGTGTCCCAATGCTCCAGGGTCTCTTGACCCCACGTGATGAACTCCTTCTCAGCGGCTGCTATTCCTAATAATGCCATGGGCTCCAGAATCAAGGTCCCCTCACCACCCGTATGGCCGTTGCCAGGAAAGGGTCCTTTGAGGGCGAACTGGTGGGGATGAACACCCCATGTCTTGACAATGAATCGCCCGAGACGCACAGCAATTCCGAGGGCTTTTTGTGAGTGCAGGAGTTCATGGCATTTCAAAAGCCCGTGGAGAACATAATACCATTCATAGAGCTGCATGCCCCGCACCGGTGTCCGCTGAACAACGTTGGTAATTCCGATATAGCCATCAGCTTCTTGTGTTGCTTCGAGACGGTCCAATACTCCCCTGACATCGTCCTGCAGCTGCTGATCGTCGTTAATCAACGCTGCATACGCTGCAGCTTCCAGCCATTTGCCCAGCTGTTCACCCATCCAAAACCAATCGGAATAGTCTTTGCGTTCGTGCAGACCGATGAACTCCTCGCGAAAACGATGATTTTTCAACCTCTGGTCAACACTGGCCTGAAACCGCTGTCCGAAAAAGCCACCCAAGCCGCTCACGGTTTGCGGAGCCGACGACACGGCCATTCGCTTTGGCACGTTCATTCCTCCCTCCATGGAACCCATCCTCATTCTGAATACCTTGAGCGCTGCCTTGCGTCCTATCTGTTAAAAACCTTGCCGCAGCTGTTTTCCCCAAACCGCTTGGCCCCATTGATCCAGGCCAGTAAACACGATCGTTGGATTCCAGCACTCATGATCCCAGGCCACGGATAGCTTCGCCTGGATCAAGGGCGCTTCGGTGGACTCCAGCATAAGCGTGTCGCTTCGCAGCTGCCAACGGGCCAGCGGCTGCCCTTCCGAACTCGTCACGGTACCATCGGACCTCCAAATCTCCGTTTGGCTGTGTTCCATACCATGATTCGATGATCGAAAGCGGATCACATCCCAGATACCAGCCACCGACTCACTGGGAATATTTTGGTCTTGTTCACCGGCATAGCGCTGAGGAGACAGCAGGGGCCAACCGTCATCGGTCCACAAAACCTTGCGTACATGCAGATAGGACCAATCCTGAAAATTACGCGCTCCTGTTCGGGCATGGTGGGCGATGTAGAAGCTTTCACCTTCCTGAAGAATGCTGTTGTGCCCTGGACCGATCCAGCCGGCATCATCACCGAAGGCATAGCTTCCCGCTAACTTCGTGCCCACTGCATGTGGGTCAGGATACTCTATGTCGGTCAGGGCGCGTCCGAGGTAATCCACATACGGACCATTTACCGAACGGGAGCGCCCAACGCGGATATTGTATGTAGAAAAGAGCGAGTCATACGACAAAAACAAGTAATAATACTGGTACTTAGGATTATAGACAACATAAGGCCCTTCCAGGGCCCGATCCACCGAACGCGGCCGTCTCGCCAAACAGTTCCCCAATCCAAGTTCAGTACATTTGCCGGTTTGAGGATCCAGCTGTTTGATGTACAACCCACCAAAAAACGATCCATAAACAAGCCACGGTGCCCCATGAGCATCCCAAACTACATTGGGATCGATGGCATTCGGCCCTTCTGTTCCGGCTTCACTCTTGATAACTTCACCCAAATCCTGCCAAGGACCTTCCATGCTCGTCCCGCGCAGGACCCCGATATAGGATTGGGTCTTTCCGAACTGCGAAGCTGCGTAATACAGATAATAGTGCTTGCCGATCTTGGCGGCATCGGGAGCCCATAGCCCTCTGCAGTTTGTCCACGCTGCGGCTTCTGAGGGAATACCATCCAGTGCCTGGCCGTGCCATCGCCAATGAATCAAATCGTCCGATGTTCTCACCTGAATCCCCGCCCGAAACGGAACCGACTGTTTTGGCCCTAGCGCGCGATCGGTGGAAAATACGTAGTACGTTCCACCGTCGCTGACCAGAGCTGGATCATGTGTGTTATTGATCGACCACAGTGAGCTATCGTCCAGATCGGCTCGTTCTCCAACGGGGTAGTGAGGTGGTTCCAGGGGAAACCGCACAGAATCCACTTCCTTCCCGCTGTCGATAGTCTACTTGGTTAGGCGGATGACGTTCCAAGATGCTTTGGGCAGTCCGGCTGTTACTGTGCCGGCTTCTAACTTAGCGTCGCCACCATTGTGAGGAACAACATTGTTGGGGTTGTCCTCGGTGTTGACAGCTTTCAAGTCAGCGTTTTCCAGAACAATGTGCTCGGCCACAGTGTAACCAGCAAAGCTCCGGAGGTCACACTCTAGGTTCAAGACATGTTCCAGATCGCGGTTGACGGCAAAGATTGTGATCTCATCGTTCTCTTCGTTGTAAACAGCCAAGCTATCCAGATATGGCACCGCATCAAACTCTTTGGTGTCATACACTGGTGAATCAATGATGGGATTAAGAACCGTACCACGGCCGTACAGCGAAGCATGCATGTACGGATAGAAGATGGTCTGTGCCCAAGCTCCGCCGCCATTACGAGTCATGATCGGTGCGATAACGTTGACGAGCTGCGCGAGGCAGGCAACCTTGACACGGTCGGCGTGCCGAAGCAGGGATAAGAGCAAACTGCCAACTAGGAGCGCGTCTTCGTGGGTGTAAACGTCCTCCAGCTGCGGCGGAGCGACCTGCCAGGGCTCCATCTTGCGATCAGCTTCGTTGGAATGGAACCAGACGTTCCACTCATCAAAGGACAGCATCATGGTCTTCTTGCTGCGCTTCTTGGCTTTAATGTAATCGCAGACTGAAACAACCGTTTCGATGAAGTTGTCCATATCCAAAGACTTAGCTAAGAAGTTTGGTGTGTCATCGTTGCGATTGCCATAGTACGTGTGCAGCGAAATGTAATCGGCCACATCATAGGTATGCTCCAAGACCGTCGCTTCCCATTCGGGGAAGGTCGGCATCTTACTGTTGGAACTCCCACAGGCCACAAGATCAATGGTAGGATCGACCCACTTCATAACTTTGCCGCTCTCCAGTGCAATCCGACCATATTCTTCGGCGGTTTTGTGGCCAATCTGCCAAGGCCCATCCATTTCGTTGCCAAGGCACCAAGTCTTGAACTTGTGAGGCTGCTCATAACCATGCTTGCGACGCAGATCAGACCAATAGCTGTCGCCCGGATGATTGCAGTACTCCACTAGGTTGCGGGCGGCGTCCACACCGAGCGTTCCGAGATTCACAGCCATCATCACTTCGGTGTTAGCTTTTTTGGCCCAATCGGCAAACTCATTGACGCCCATCTGGTTCGTCTCCACGGTGCGCCAGGCCAAATCTAAGCGACGCGGGCGCTCGGCCCGGGGACCCACGCTATCCTCCCAGTTGAAACCCGATACAAAGTTGCCGCCAGGGTAACGAACGATCGGAACATTCAACTGTCGTACCAAGTCCAGTACATCTTCACGGAAGCCATCGTTATCAGCCGTGGGATGATCCGGCTCATAGATGCCGCCATAGACGGCACGCCCTAGGTGCTCAATGAACGAGCCATAGATACGGTTATCCACGTCTCCAACGCGGAAATCTTTGTCTAAAACCATCTTTGCAGTCTTCATCATTTACGTCCTCCTAGATTCTTTGTGCCTTCAACAGAACTTCCGGAAAGGTTTACGGTACCTATATTCTTGGTTTTTTAACAGTTTCCTTCTACCGTAACCAATATTCCCTGATGTTTTTCCAACCGAATGTTCAAATTCAACTGACTGCCCTGTGGTTTGCGCAAGGTTGGTTGTCCCTCTATATCCGTCCTGCAAACGAGCAGCGCGCCAAGGGACGGGCCATTGCCCGTCCCTAAAAACACACTCAGCTGCGATGCACTTGTTGCGGCCGATTTCGTTTAGAAGCTGTTTTTTAGGCTGCTGCCGGTTCGTTCTCTTTAAAACGTCGAGGTTCCGTTGTCTGCAAATACCGCCGCCTGCCGTGGCTGCAGTGTGAAACCACCATCCGCCGACTCTTGACTGACCATCTCTGTGGACCAGCGCTGTTCCAGGGCGACTCGGACTGGGTAGTCATTGTGGTTCAACACGAACAAAAAGGACCCTTTCTCCGACTGACGCATTGTGCATTCCACACCAGGCTGCTTCTCACCCAAAGTCTCCAAACCCGCTTCGGCTGCAGCGTGCTTCACCCACTGCGCTGCGAATCCAGATTCAACACTGGTCGCGGTATACCAAGCCTGCCCGCTGCCGAACGCATTCCTGGTTACAGCCGGTGTGCCAGCGAACATCCCATTGTCATAGGACGCCACAGCTTCGGCACCCTCCAAATGTACTCGCTCATACACGGTATGGCCGTGATGACGGCCTTGGATCGATGGCGACGGGTCACTGACCGTGAAGGTCACGTGGTCATCAGGAAGCAGCACATTCAGTTCCTCTGCCCAGATACCTAGGACATCCCTGAGTTCACCGGGATAACCCTTGAGGGTCACACGATCGTTCTCATCCACAACACCGCCCAGGTACGTAGTGAGGAAAATACCGCCACCAGCTACGAACTCACGAATCTTTGCTGCCGTTTCCTCAGATACCATGTACAGCAGAGGTGCCACAAGCACCTTGTACTGTGACCAATCTGCCAGGACGGATGTTACCGCCACCGGGATATTCTGATCATAGAATCCTTTGTGATAGCGGCGCACTTCCGCGACATAATCGATATCGCTGCTGGGTCCACTGGAATAATCCAGAGCCCACCAGTTCTCCCAATCAAAGATGATCCCGGCCTCCGCAGGAACTCTGCTGCCCAAAAGCGCATCGCCGAATCCTTCCAGCTGTTTACCAAGCTCTCGACACTCTTCAAATACGCGCGTATGCTCGTGTCCGACATGATCAATGACTGCACCATGAAACTTCTCACATCCGGCCTGCGAACGGCGCAGCTGGAAGAACATCGCCGCATCTGATCCATGCGCCACAGCCTGCATACTCTGCAGGATCATGCCACCCTGGGGCTTCAGCGTGTTGTATTTCTGCCAATTGGTCTGACTGGGCGTCTGTTCCAAAAGCAAAAACGACTGCCCATCCTTTAGGCCTCGCATCAGATCATGATTGAAAGCCGTATCCGCCGGATCGGTACCGGCCCTGGGATAGCTATCCCAGGTGATGACGTCAAGCTGCGGTGCCCAGCGGAAATAATTTAAAGGCTTATACACTTCCATGAAGTTCGTCGTCACTGGGACATCGGGGGTGTGTCTCTTGAGTTCATCGCGTTCTAGTTTGTAGCACTCTAGAAGGCTATCCGACATGAATCGGCGGTAGTCCAAGGAAAGACCCTGGAAGGCCGTTTGATCCGGATTGTGGGGATCCCCGTGTTCACTGAGCAGATTGGGCGGCACAATTTCGTCCCAATCATAGAATACATGACTCCAGAAGCTCGTATTCCACACCTCATTAACCCGCTCCAAACTGCCGTAACGGCTGCGGAGCCAATCGCGAAATGCAGTGGCGCAGCGAGGGCAATAGCATTCGCCACCATACTCATTGCTCACATGCCACAACACCAACCCAGGATAGTCCTTGTAACGCTGGGCCAACTTACCGGCAATGCCGACGGCAAACTCACGATACGATGGACTGTTCGGACAAAAGTTGTGGCGCATCCCGAACTCCCGCTGCCGACCTGCAAAATCCACGCGCAGGACATCCGGGTAGCGTTTCGCCATCCAAGGTGGTACAGCAGCTGTCGCAGTTCCTAAGCAAACTTGTTTTTTGTTTCGCTGCAGCAGATCCAACAGATCATCCAGCCAGCCAAACTCCCATTGATCTTCGGCCGGCTGCAGACGCGACCAGGCAAACACGCCCACAGTTGGCGTATTGATATGGGCTAGTTCAAACAAACGCATGTCCTCATCCCAGACTTCCCGCGGCCATTGCTCTGGATTATAGTCGCCGCCATACAGCATCGTCTTCCAAGGCATTTTCATCCAATCACTCCCAATAAAAATATGAACAGCGTCGCTGTATCCAAGACATGTTCAAGGATCGGCCTGCTTTTACCTGCTTCCGCTGACCAATATTCCCGAAAGAGAACGGTATCCCGAAAGAGAACAGCCGGCGGTGGGCGCGAAGCATTACGACCATGGAAAGGACTCCCCCAAAATCCGGAGGAGTCCTCTCGCAATGATGAACACAATGCCCAAAATAGGACCTTACCGATCCAGCCAGAACTGCTCCGGGCTGTAGCGCATAGTGTATAACGTGTCCCAAAGCCAGAGACCTGTCTCGGGTACATTGCGGAGATCGTTGTTCACGATGACCGGCTGCGGAGCTTGCCCCACCGTACCGATAACCCAAAGATTTTCGGCTTGCGAAGCCAAAATCTTGTGAGCCAGCTCATCGCGCCGTGCTTGATCGGGCTCGGCTAAGACGTCCCGATACCACTGATGCAGCTCTTTAATGTGTTCCGGAGGTTCTTCACCAGAAGCACCTTCAGAAGCAAACCAGCTCTCCCACGCCGGCCAAACTGAACGTTCCCAACCGGTGGATATAGGAACAATAAACTCCGGATCACGGGGGAAGTACATGTCTGTTGCCTTGTCTCCGTGCCACATTGTGGCATCCATCAGATTCGCCGGCGCTCTTTGCGTCTGCAGTTCCCCAGACACGCTGCGGCTGCGAACATCAATGCCCAATTCGCGCCATTGCTGCGAAACCAACTCAACGTTCGGCGTTTTTGGTGTCTCGATGTCGGCATACTCGATGGTAAACATCAGCCGTTGCCCATCGCTGCGCAGTCGATAGCCTTCACCATCGCGCTGCGTCAAACCGATTTCATCGAGAAGTTCATTGGCCCGAACAGGATCATACTCAATGTAAGCTTCTGCGTATTCAGGACGGAATAGGTTACTTTCATTGATTACGGTATACTGACGGGGTATGGCCTGACCAAAGTAGATCGTGTTGCTGATTTCATCGCGATCGATACCCAGGGATAGCGCTCGTCGAAAACGCACGTCTTGGAAGATCTCACGCAGTACAGGATCCTGATGGGTTAGGTTCAGTTGGTAGATAACGTCGCTGCCCATCCCGGTTTCCCACAACAGCGTTGTGAAATTACCTGCCTCTTCGAAGCTACGGTAGAGCGGATAGTTCTGGACATCGGCCATATTGCCGACAAAATCCAGTTGACCACTTAAGATCATGCCCTGAACCACTTCCAAATCCCCGGCTATTTCGGTTTCCACACGGTCAATGTATGGCAGCTGGTTGCCTTCCGTGTCCACCTTGTAATAGTAGGGATTGCGAGTCCAAATGCGACGGTCGCCAGTGGCTGATTCTAGAACATAGGCAGCCAATGTCGGAATGTCATGATTCAAAGGCCATCCCCAGACATGATCCCAGCGATGAGCACCGTAATACTGGATCCAATTGTCATGGCCAGCAGCCCGGAAACGTTCTTCCAGCTCATCCATGGGAACATAATCCGGATGGAAATTGGACAAATAATGCTTGGCAATGAGCATCGACCAAACGCTGTCATGGACCAAGTGCTTGGCAAAGAACGGTTTCGGAGCTACGAAACGGAACTCCACCGTGTAAGCATCCAAAGCTTCGACTTCCATCCACTCGCCGTTGGCTGTCCACTGCCGCGGCAGCCAAGACGTGTACTCTTCGTTGCGCAGTTCACTCTCGTACCAAAACAGAATATCCTCGGTGGTGAACGGATGTCCATCGGACCAACGCAGACCTTCCCTGAGTTCCAAGGTCCAGACGGTGGCGTCTTCGTTGGAATAGATGTTCTTGGCCACTTCCGGCTGAATCTCTGTGCCGTCTTCGTTGGACACGAACAGACTTGGGAAACTGGCCACCATGGTGTCATCGCCATATCCTGTAGGACTTAACGTTACGGTACGCAGGGTGCCTCCATAACGACCAATGCTTTCAATGGGCTCCACGACGTACACATCCGCAGGCAAACGCTCGTCGACGGGTGGGAGTTCTCCACGTTCTACCAAACCATCGAGCATCGGTGACTGGCTGTATTGAGCCGCGCCAGCAGAACTTGCCAAAACAACCACCATCATAACAAATAGCATAGTTCGCAACCAAATTCTCACTCGTCTCCACACTCCTTGATGAAATTTTTTCATTTCACACGTGGTTTACTCAATCTCCGTCCCAACTCTTGCTGCATCACCTCTTTCAAACGATCCGCTACAACCTATCAGCTCGGTCCACTGGTGGTCCTACATCTGTAACCAAATCGACCAACGCCACTGGCTGACGACTGTGAAGAAGAAGGACTTCTCGTTAGCGAAACGGTTAGCTAACCGCTTCGCTGAGCCACGAAAACAACAACCATTTTTTTGGCCTATGTTATATTTTCGTCACGCCTTTGATAAATCCTGCCGAATCGCCGAATAAATAACGCCTCGTTACGGAACCAAGCCGAAAGCGGTTCTGGAATAAAATCCCACACACCTGGTACTAGGAAGATTTTTCCTGTTACCAGGTGTGTGGGAATCACTTCCAAGCATGCGCCACTCCATCTAACCAGTGGGCTTTCCTTTGGGGTCCAAAGCGTCGCGCAGACCGTCGCCCATGAGATTGGCGCCGAGGACAACAAACATGATAAACAAGCCCGGAAAGACCTGAAGCCACCAACTGTCCGGCAAAAACCGCCGCCCCGAGCTAAGCATCTCTCCCCAATCTGATGTGGGGGGCTGTACACCCAACCCCAAAAAGCTCAACCCTGCCAATGACAGAATAGCGAACCCGATACTCAGACTGGACTGCACAATAATGGGTGACATCGTGTTGGGTAGGATGTAGCGGCGCAGGATGCGTACTTCGCTGGCACCAATGGCCCGGGCCGCTTCCACATACTCCATCTCTCGCAGACTAAGCGTTTTCGAACGAACAATACGAGCATAGGCTGGAATGGACACCACGGACACTGCTAAGACAGCATTTCGCCAACCAGGTCCCAGCGTACCCACAATGGCCAAGGCAAGAAAAATCGATGGCAGTGACAGAAGGACATCCATACTGCGCATAATCAGGGAATCTACCTTTCCGCCAGCGTACCCAGACCAGACCCCAAGCGTCGTTCCAATACTAGCACCGAACAACACTGGCAGCAGCCCGGACAACAGTGATACCCGGCCTCCGTAGAGCACGCGACTCAATACACAACGACCAAACTCGTCGGTTCCAAATGGATACTCCATTGATGGACCTTCCAATCGGCGAAACCAGTTCTGAGCATTGGGTTCATGTGGTGCTATCCAGGGCGCGGCTAGACTCAAAAACAGCACGACGGCCAGAAGTACGAATCCAGTGATAGCTACTTTGCTGTGCCAAAACCGTCGCCACGCTCTCGTCCCAGGGGACTGTCCCTTTGCGTTCATAGATTTCACCTCATTCATAGCGGATGCGTGGATTCAGGACAGCGTAAAGTAGATCGACCATAAGATTAATCAAGGTAAACAGTACCGCAACGAAGAGAATGCTGCCCTGGATCACGGGCAGATCTCTGGCAAGAATGGCCTGCACAGTCAAACGACCGATACCAGGCCACGCGAAGATAGTCTCCGTAAGTACGGCACCGCCAAGCAGCGAGCCAAATTGCAGACCGATCGTTGTAACGATGGGAATGGCTGCGTTGCGCAGTCCATGCCGAATCACCACAACTCTAGAACGCAGTCCTTTGGCCCGAGCCGTGCGGATATAGTCTTCACCCAGAACATCTAACATACTCGAACGCGTCATGCGGGCAATGAATGCAATGGAAGACAACCCGATTGCCATGGCTGGCATTACCAGATGTCTCCAAGTGCCACTGCCCGACGCCGGCAAGACTGGCCAGTAATAGGATAATCCCATCATCAAAAGCAAGCTCAGCCAGAACACAGGTATCGATACCCCTAGCAGCGCCAAGAATGTTATGGCATAGTCTATTTTCGTGTTTTGTTTGAGTGCCGAAACAATGCCCACTGGCAGCCCAATGCTCACTGCCGCTGCCAGCGACGTTATGGCTAATACCAGCGTGTATGGAAATCGAACCCACAGTTCCTGGGCAACCAGGCGATTCGAGCGAAACGAACGTCCCAAATCACCTCGCACCACACCACTAAGAAATGTCCAATACTGCTGATGCAGAGGCTGATCCAAGCCAAGATTAGAGCGAACTGTTTGTAGCTGCTCCTCACTGGCTCCCTGCCCCATTTCACCCAAAAGAACCCGGACGGGATCGCCGGGTGTCAACTGCATGATACCGAATACCAAGATGGTGACGCCCAATAAGACGGGTAGCAGAGTTATGATGCGTTTCAACAAGTAAGCGGTCAAGCGCGTCACCTTCTTCAGCGGAATTGCTAAGTTTGCCGTGGACCAGTGCACAACGGCATAGTAACGCAGCTGGCCCGGTTAACGAGCCAGCTGGTCATCACGTGAAAATCGGCACGTGACGGTAATTCGGCTAATCCAAGGTCACATTAGCTACATCCAGGTTGATCCAGGAGAACGGAATATTCTCACCCTGAACACGAGCTTGTTTGGCATAACTAAAGAGGGGATAGTAGACCGTGGCAATGGGAGCCTCTTCATGGATGATTTCTTGGATTTCATGATAGACAGCCAATCTGCGCTCCATATCAGCGGTTGCTCGCCCTTCTTCAAGAAGTTGATCGACCCGTTCATTCCGATAAAACGTGCTATTATTCTCAGGAATTTCCGAGGAGTGGAGCAGTGCATAGAGCGTATAGTCGGCATCTAGGGTCACTGTTCCCCAGCCGCTGAGAAACAGATCATAGTCACCGCCACTGGTTCGGCCTACGTAGGCACCATAGTCCATCATCTGAACGGTGAGTTCCACACCAATCTGACCCAACAGAAACTGCATGGCTTGGGCCAATTGGTAAAGTTCGTCGTTTTGGTACGTCACCAACGTCAGCTGTAGTCCGTCAGCATAGCCCGCCGCTTCCAACAGGTCCTCGGCCAAGTCCAAATCGAAGCTATACGGTTCTAGGTCGGCGTGAGCACCCCACACGGTTCTGGGGATCAATGCGGCCGCTTCTTCAGCCATACCGCTGCGCAGTTGATGGACAATGGAATCCCGATCCAACGCATGCAGGATCGCTTGACGAACCCTTTGGTCACCGGTGGCTTCGCCTTCAGTGTTGAAACCAATGAACGTGGATCCCCAGCCCAGCTCTTTAAACACTGAGATGTTAGGGTTTCGTTCTATGGTCGCCAACTGATCCGGTGGTACATGGAACATGATGTCAATGGAACCAGACTGAAGTTCCACCAGCTGGGTGCTGACTTCCGGAATAACTCGAATAAGCAAGTTCTCAACGGCAGGTGCTCCACCCCAATAGGCTGCATTAGCCGCCAAATGCACGTCATCCCCGGAGCTCCAACGTTCGAAAACAAATGGACCCGTTCCTATAGGGTTCTGACCAATATCTTCCCCAAACGTCTCCACAGCATTTCTGTTGACGATAGCCGTTACAGGATGGGTCAGATGGGCAAGCAAGGGAGCAAAGGGGCGTTCCGTATGAATGTCCACAACGAACTCACTAACCACTTCCACACTGGAGACAGCACTCAGCACAAAAGCGCCAGCTGCGGCCGTTTCCGGAGCGATTAGTCGTTCAATACTGAATTTCACACTTTCAGCATTGAAGGTATCGCCGTTGTGAAAGGTAACGTCCTCACGCAGGGTGAAGCGCCAAGTGGTCTCAGCTACCATGTCCCAAGATGCAGCTAATCTCGGCAGGAAGCCTTCGGCATCTTTGGTGACCAGGGTGTCAAACACCTGGTTGGTTACCAAGAATGAATAACCGTTGAACGTTTGCTGAGGATCCAATGTTGTTGGTTCACCGGACGAAGCGACGGTCAATGTATTGGCCGCTGCCGGGCCAGCAGCACCAAGGCCAGCAAGAACGAGTACAGCAGTAACAAGCAAAGTTACGAACCGTTTCACAAAACTACCTCCTTAAATACCGATCGTTTTAGTCGGATTTTATTTCATACTATCACTCTCAGTTATTACTGTCAATGTAATTCTAAGCGGTCGCACTTCTATCAATAGGCTTACCCTCCTGGCTGTGCGAGGTTTCGTTTGGAGTCGTCGAGAGACATGACCCCCCTTGGTCTTAGGCACACAAGCAAAGCGGCGTTGCGTCGCCGAAACTAGAATTTCCAATGCAAAAAAATAGACGCCCACAGGCGTCTATCCCATATACTGTCCACCATTCACAAACAAATTCTGTCCCGTTACATAAGTGGCCTCATTCACCAAGAAGCTGGTCATTCGGAAGATGTCACGGACTGTCCCTAACCGCCCCTGCGGAATACGCGCTTCCATCTGCTCGCGTTTCACCGGGTCGTGAAGCTGAAATCGTTCCATAACCTCTTCGGTTTCCATAAAGCCGGGTATCACACAGTTCACGGCAATTGTGGGAGCCAATTCTTGCGCAAGACACTTGGTAAGGCTGATAACTCCGGCCTTAGCGCTGCAGTAATTAGCACCGTTTTTCCGCCCGTGGAGAGCTGTAGCCGCTCCCATATTAATGATCTGCCCACGAGTTCCTTGAAAGCGTTTGGCGTATTCCTGCGAGCAGATGAATGTACCGGTCAGCACAACATCCTGCACCTGCTGCCACTGGTCATCAGTCATGGTCAGAAACGGTCCATCCAAGTTGATCCCGGCGTTGTTGATGAGAACATCCACCATTCCCCAGCGGTCAGCAACAGCTGCGAACATTTGGCGAACCGAGTCCCGCTGCGCCACATTGGCCTGGCAGCACATTATGTCGCCTGGCTCGTCCTTAAGCGCTGAAGCCACCGCTTCGGCCTCATCGCCGCTGCGTGAATAATTGAGCACCACCCGATGGCCCTGTGCAGCGAAGCCTCTGACTAGTTCTTCTCCAATGCCGCGGCTCCCACCGGTAACAAGGATCGTCTTAGCATCCATATACTCACCCTCCTAACGTACTCGAATTATGGTTCGCTGTGCCCGTCCATCCAAAAGATGGGAAAGCCGATAGCGCGAATCACCGATAATCACCGTTGTCCCCTGCAGAATGGGTTCATGCAAGAATTGCAGCTTGGCCTTCATGCCATTGGCACCCAAGCGACTGCTGCCATTGCAGTATTGCTCTAAGAACTGCAATTGATCGACAACCTCTTCGGGGTTCTTCCCGCTCACTTCCGGAATCAACGATGTCCTATCGTCAGGATCCCGCAAGATGCCTGGCGCCGACGTTAGTAAGAGAAGAACCCGGGCCCTTACCAGAAGTGCGATTTGAGCAGCTGTTTCATCATTGTCGACACACTCCACTACTTTGCCGCTGTTCTGCCGCAGATTCATGAGTTCCATCTTGCGAACCTCTTCAATGCTTACAGTGTCATTATAATTGACAATTGGAATCGCCCTCTGCTGCCGCGCTCGCATCAGGATTCCTCTGATATGAGCGCGGCGTTCCGGATCGTTGAAATGTGTGTGTTCCACAAGCACCTGTCGTACAGAGTACCGTGGATCCGTAAACCGGCGATAATTTTCCATCAAGATACTCTGTCCCTGAGCTGCGTAATCGGCTTTGGCTTCCTCGGACTCTGAATGTTCGAGTTCGCGGCCATCATTGTGCTTTCGATAGTCCAAACGCCCAATTTCCACAGCCCCGGAACTGACCCAAACAAACTCCGGTGTCAACTCAGCTCCCAAGCGACTGAAGACATTGTAGTCAATATCGTTGTCGTCCCGGCGTACCAAGGCCATCGAGCCAATCTTGCCAACAATTTCGTGATCAAACTGCAATTTACTCACCTCACAACCACCCTACAACCATCAATACGGATGCATGCCAAAGAAGTCCAACCCGGTTCGTTCATCCAGTCCAAAGAGCACATTCATGTTCTGCACACCAGCCAAGGCTCCGCCTTTGCCGACGCTATCCAGAACGCTGAAAATCACGACGCGGCCTCGCTCTTCGTCTACATCCAGCCCAATATGACAGAAATTCGTTCCAGACACTGCGTTAACCCACGGGTAAGGACGATGCTGCCAAGGTGCATTGGGATCACGGGGCAGGTCGTAGACTTTTACGAAGTATTCACCGTCATAGAAGTTTCGATAGATCTCAAGCAAATCATTGCGGGATACGTCGCTCTGCAGAAAACCGTGACCAACGGCCAAAATTCCCCGAGTAATAGGCACATAGTGGCTTGTAAAATGGACTTGCACGGGGTCATCGGTCAAAAAGCCCAGTTCCTGTTCCATCTCAAACGTATGGCGATGGCCAACCACGTTATACGGTACGATGTTATTGCCAATCTCTGGGTGATGAATGGATGTGTCCGTCTCGGCACCGGCACCTGCGGTCCCGGAAAGCCCATCCACAACTAACTTTTTGCTGTCAACTAAGCCTTCGTTCACAAGAGGCGCAAATCCCAGAATCGCTGCCGAAGAAAAGCAACCGGGGTTGGCCACAATGCTCGTCTCTTTCAACTGTTCCCGATGTAGTTCAGGAATCCCGTACACTGCTTCCGCCACAAGGCTAGGCTGCGAATGCGTCTTTCCATAGACACGGTTCCACTGTTCAATGTCTTTGAGTCGGAAATCCGAACCTAGATCAATAACCTTGGTCCCGTCGGCCAGCATATCCGGTGCCAGCTCCATAATGTTACCTGTTGGTAGAGCTGCGAAGACCACGTCCACCGGCGTGATTTTATCCGGATGAATGAAATGTACTCCAGCCTCGTATAGATTACGGTGTACCATCTCGGCTTTTTGCTCAGTGCGGCTCGTGGCCCAGATCAACTCTGCCTCTGGGTGCCGGAGCAGTATTCTAAGAGCTTCGCCCCCCATATAACCCGATGCGCCTAAGACTCCAACACGAATCATACCATCTCTCCTCTCCAACACTCTTTCTCAGCTCGTGCTGCGTTACTGTCCGGCATTTATCCGAATCTGATCCAACAGCCGTTCCATTTGCAGGTCGCTGTCGGTTGCCACGTCAGCTGCGGTAATTGGCAGTTCCCAATCCGGATATAGACTGTCGCTGGGGTCCCGATTGGGATGGGGCCTCACGTAACGCTTGTGGGCTACGGTGAGCAGCAATCCCGAATTCGGTAACGTAAACTCCAGGGAATCTCCATAGCCCGTCGGTCTCTGCCCCGTGGGTTCACCGGCGACGATTCCTAAGTCATTATCTTGAATCACCACAGCAAACCAGTGGGCCGTGCCTGCCGTCATCGGAGATGTCAGCAAATACAATTGCCCTTCATAGGACGGCGTATCCAAAGGACGCGGTGGCAGATTCATGGTGTAACCGCCGAACAATCGCGTCAGATGAGTGACGCGTTTCACACCCGTCGTCTCTTCATAACCTCGTTGCTGTGCGGCTTGTTGAGAATAGCGAATCTCGCCCGCATAGCCTTCAATCCGCTGTTCTGGGAAAAACCGCAGGAACTCAGGGATAACATCCACGTTGCCGCCAACATTCCAGCGCAGATCCAAGACCACGTGTTCTATTCCATGCTCAACGACAGCTCGGAAAAAGCGCTGCAGCTCTGCGCTGTAGCCTTCTTTTTGATCAGCGCTGTCCAAGAAGAACACACCGATGTCCTCTTCATCAACAATTCGCCAGCCCCAAGCTGGACGAAGCGGGACCAAAGAGTTCACCGTGACCGGTACGCTCAGTGGAACCGCCGTGACAAGACACTCGTCGTTGCGGCAGAAGGTCAGTTCCACATGCCCATCCACCACTGCCCCAATTTGGTGCAGAAAGGATCCCGAATGCAGCTGCCGTGCTGTGCGATTCTTCAGATTGTGCTCATTCTCTGTGGGGAGAACCGCATCGGCCTTGCTCAATATTTCCTCCGGTGTCTGTCCACCTAATTCCCGCACGAGCCACCCCGGCTCGACGTCTATTCTCGCCGTAGCTCCTGCAACCACCAACCCGTCTTGGGACCACCAAAATCGCAGAGGCAGCTCATTGGACTCGTGTTCGAAAAGCAACGTCGTGTGGCTGTCTTCCAACAGCGCCGCCAAACTCAATGTCAGATAATAAAACGCCTCGATGGGCTTAGGTTCTTCCACAGAACGCCTAGCTTGAACGAACGAGCGCACGAACGTGTCCACACCCACCGCATGGAACGGTTCGGGGTGTACCTGTCGGATTGTGGTTTCTAGAAACTCTAGATCGTCGACCATATCAGCCGGCGCCAAGAGCTTACTCAGGGCACCGTGAATGGGCTGTGCCGAGATCAATACCACCAGCAGGATGACCGGCCCGACAAGGGTCACTAGACCAACTGGGAACGGGTGTCGCCTCAAACCATAACCCCCCTTTTGTGCGTCAATCCTAGAAAGCGGTTCTCAACGTCAAGATTGAAAACTATCTTCGCCGCAGGCCAAACCAAATCCTTCACGGAACCGTGTGTCAGCCAAAGGCAAGCTTAGGCGGCGATCTCCAAATACAGCTGCCGGCTTAGGGTTCGTATCAAATTTTATCTATACTCAATGCCTTTAGTTTCACGCCCAACTCAATGGCACCAGCCAGCCGCAGCCCAGCGTTCACTGTCAGATGTTCAGCGTCTTCCATAGCGGTTCGCAGATCCATAACACCGTCTACGATGGGCAGTGTCAGGACAATACCCGCATTTCGGAACTCGGCTAATGATCCAGATATCTGGCCAGCCACCGCCACGGTGGGAATGCCCCGTTTCTTGGCCATCTCAGCAGCGGCCACTGGAACTTTGCCGTAGAATGATTGGGCATCCATACTACCTTCGCCTGTAACCAACACGTCGGCTTGGGCTAAGGCTTGCTCCAGCCCTACGAACTCCGCAACCACATCAAACCCACTCCGCGTCTGACACTGGGCAAAACAACTCAGCGCAAACCCAATGCCGCCAGCTGCTCCCGCACCGGGACAAGAGCGCACGTCACGGCCGGTCTCTGCCTGCAGCAGTTCCGACCAAGACTCCATGCCGTGCTCGAAAGCTTCTATTTTACTGCTCTGCAAACCCTTTTGCGGTCCAAATATGTGAACCGCTCCTTCTGGACCCAGTAAGGGATTGGTTACATCGGATGCCAAGATGATCTCTACATTCGCAAGTTCACTGCGCAAACCGGAAGCATCCAAACGTACTATGCGATCCAAAGGACCGTCTAACCAATCCATTTCGCCGCTGTCTGTATAGAACACCATGCCCAGTGCCTGCAGACAGCCATATCCACCATCCATGGTGGCACTACCGCCAAGACCCAAAACAATTCGACGGGCACCCTGGGTCAAGGCATCAGCGATCAGTTGACCCGTCCCATAGGAAGAGGCCCGAGCCGGGTCTCGTTCCTCTTCAGACAGAAGTGGCAGTCCCGATGCTTGTGCCATCTCAATGACCGCCAACGAATCTTCAGGAAACCAAGCGTAGTCCGCTTTGATACGACGACCCAGCGGGTCGGTAACAGCCACCGAGATTCGCTGTCCGCTTTGCCCAAAAAGGACGGCGTCGACGGTCCCTTCACCGCCATCTGCCAACGGCAGCAAAGTACATCGCAAACCGGGATTCCACGCTGTGATCCCAGCTTTAAGGGCTTCGGCTGCTTGAGTACTTGTAAGAGATCCCTTAAAGGCATCTGGTGCTATAACGATCTTCATGCGGTTTCCTCCTCAAGCCGGGGGGCCTTGGCGTGCCAACTGTCGCTGACGTCTCGCCGAACGGGCACCGAAATAGTTGGCTCCCCAAACACCGGTAATGATCATCCCTCCGCCAAGCCAATGGTACCAATACAAGACCTCGCCCAACAGTACAACACTGGCAATAACCGCCACCAATGTCGTTAAGCTCGGGAACGCACTGACCTGACTAGCCCGCAGACGTGACAGAGCAAAATTCAGCAAAAAGAAGGCCGCAACACTGGACAACACCCCCAGGTACACCACACCACCCACCACTTCCGGGATGACTAAGGGCGCTAGAAACGAATTCAGTTCCCCGGCAACAAGATGCTGGACAATACTGGCAGGGAAAAAGATAGCGGCACCGAAGTGCATCATCACAAAGGTCATTTCTAGCGGACGAAATCGCTGCGAAAGATGGCGAGAAAGAACAGAGAAGCTCGCTCCAGCCAACGGTGCCCCCAAGAGAATGACTAGACCTAAAACATTGGTTCCGAGGGCTTCGGATGCCTGCATGATTCCGATGAGGAGTACGCCAAGCACGGACATGACGACGGCGCCAATCTGCAGCGGCGTCGGATGTTCCTTCAGAAAAACTCTAGCAAAGAAAATGGTAAATATGGGAATAACGGCCACCATCATACCTGCTTCCGATGCCGATGTCATCTGGATCCCCACAGTCTCACAGATGAAATACATGAATGGCTGAAAAAAACCCAGCAGTAGAAGGGATTTCCACTGGTGGGCATTGAGTTTGACGCGAATCAAGCCCAAAACACGTAAACCCTGCATAACGGCGGTGGCCAGGATGAATCGCAGGGCTAGCAAATGCAGTGGATCAATATGTTGAAGGGCCGTGCGTGCGAACGGAAACGAAAACCCAAAAATAAGTGCAAAACCAACGGCTGCTGCAATGGGATAGTTCATGGACTCTTCCTCCTCCACTTTGGGTTCGCCCTGCAGGGCAAAATCCCTTCTCTGCCACGGACTTTTCCCTTACGACGCCGTCGAATGATGTACCGAATGTACTACATAGTAGACTTATGGGAGGTTGATTGTATTGAAGCAACGTCATCGCATTGCTGTTGTTTTCTTGGTGACACTCTTTATTCTGGCTGCGTCCCTGCCGGTCAATGCAGGCATATTTCAGAAAACATTCTTGTTGGAAGCCAACGCCAGCTACGAAGTGAGTGTCTATATTCAAGCGGACCTTGAAGGTTCGCCCGCGTTGGCTTCTGTCTATATTCACAACGAACACGGCGAGTATCTGCGTTCTACAAAGCTTTCCCGTGGTGTGCCAGCGCGCAACGGTGAATGGCACAAGGTTTCCGTACTCGTGACTACACCTCCCGGTGCTCAAAGTGCCACAGTCATGGTCACAACTGACGAGGATGTGGAGTTGACCTGGGATGACTTTCATATCCGACGCATCGAGATGTCGGAAACGCTCAACGGTCTTGAGCCTGACAAAGTCTATACGGGCTTGATCGTAGATGCTCGGGGCCTGGCACTGCAGCGCGGTATGAGCCCGCGTGTTTGGTCTGAGTCCGGACAGTTGATCTACGCTGGTGTTGTAGCACAACAGGCATTTATCCAAGAGCGCGGCATCGCTTCCTATGGCGCGGAACTATCGCCGGAACTGGTGGAACGGCTAAAAAGCCGCGGCGCCGACACTGAGGTCACCCCGCTGGTGGTAACCCCACTGCGCATCACTGGTAACCCAGAAAATAGTGTCGTAATCTCCGATGCCGACGCCGAGAAGATTCTCGAATCCCTTAATCACCATGACTTTCTGGCTCGTTATTCTGTGGTCTTCTTGGTCGACTAATTGCGAACAGGTCGTAACTTGAAGTCGCTGAAGGCGAATGTAGAGACGACGGACTGGAGGGAAGGCTGGCATGGAGCTTCGCATCTTGGGCCCAAGGGTGTACCTTGGCCATCACCGGGACCCTCAAGCCCTTCTGCGCCTATGGAATGATCCCAACGTAATGACATCTGTGGGCTGGCCCAAAGGCTTGGGTGTTTCCCCGGATTATGTGCAGCAATGGATCGCTTCTAGTTATCCGGTACGCGATCCCGCCCGGCAAAATTACCGTTTGGCCATCTATGACCAGGCTGCAGATGCGTTTATGGGCGAAACAGCTCTCGGTTACTTTGGCCGCCAAGCTGACACAGAACCTGACCTCAAATTGCTACCAGAGTATTGGGGGCAGGGCTATGGTACCGAAGTGGTCAACTTGGTAACGGATTTTCTGTTCACAATGACAGCCTGCCCGGCCATTCGATTCACACCGAACATCCACAACAAAGCCGCGATTCGAGTCTACGAAAAGTGCGGATTCATCGACACCGGTGAGCGCATTACCTGGGAGCCTCCGCCAGAGGCTGCAGGTGCGGTGGCTGTGACGGCCGCTTGCCTGCGCCTGACCAAAGCAGACCATTTGTCAGTCTATGCGTGATATCACAAAACGACGGTTCCTTCACGGAGCCGTCGTTTTTCGCTTCTCACACCCAGGCGCAAGTGTTCGAGCCGCGAACCCGCATCTACGGCTACAGCAACTTGGCCATATAGAACTCGTCTACATATTGACCGTTCACCCACAGCGAATCGCGCTTGGTTCCCTCCACTTCAAACCCCATCTTTTGGTACAGCGTCACAGCACCCCGATTGTGCACCATCACAGTGAGTTCCAAGCGATGAAGCCCAGCCTTGCGGGCCCACTGTTCCATGATCAAAAACAGCTGGGTGCCAATCCCTCGGCCATAATGAGACTCCTGCATGGCTGCAACTACGTAGCCACAGTGTCGACTACGCCTGTATCCGCCGCCATAGACAGCGAGGTAGCCCACTAAACCACTGGCAGCTTCGGCCACAAAAATCATCTGATTATCGCGAGTCAGCAACTGCTTGATTCGCTGTCTTTGGTACTCCACGTCCTTCGACCGTTCCTCAGGCTCCAAAAGCAGAAACTCCGTTTCTTCATCAATCGCCAGACACAGATTGAGGTATGCCTGTGCGTCCTCTTCGCGGATTCTCCGAATAACTATCCCTTCCATGGGATCACTCCTTGCCCCTATTATCGCCAATTTTATGAACTGACATGGCTTTTGAAAGGATTTCAAACGGGAAGTGTGGAATATGGCAGGTAAACTACACGATTGAAGGGATGAATGCAGATGTTATGGGTCCTATTGGTCATCGTTGCGGTGATTCTCTACGTTATTGTTCTCTACAATGGTTTGGTTACGCTTCGCCAACGTGTCAAGAATGCTTGGGCGCAGGTGGATGTGCAGCTGAAGCGCCGTTATGATTTGATCCCAAATCTCGTGAACACGGTCAAAGGCTACACCACCCATGAACGGGGAACCTTTGAAGAGGTGACCAAGGCTCGCACCCAAGCCATGTCCGCATCAGGACCAGCCGAAGCCAGCCAAGCAGAGTCCGCCCTCACAGGAACACTGCGCACGCTGTTTGCAGTGGCTGAAGCCTATCCGGAATTGAAGGCCGACGCTAACTTTCGTGAACTGCAAAAAGAGTTGTCTGACACAGAAGGCAAAATCGCCTTTGCACGGCAGTTCTATAACGACACGGTTCAGAAGTTCAACATTCGCATCCAAGTATTTCCAGCTGTTTTGATCGCCGGTATGCTGGGATTCCAAAACCAACCCTTTTTCACATTGGATGATGCATCACAGGAACGGCAAGCCGTCACTGTGGACTTCTCTTAATCCTTGGCCGCTGCATGCTGCCTGCCATGAACTCGAATGCTAAAGGGGATGTGAATCACATGCACAAGTGCCCACTATGGAAAATGGCTCTATTAGCTGTGCTCATGCTGCTGCTGTTCGTTCAGCCAAGCCTTGGACGCAGTCATACATTTGAATCCTTGTTTATTGAAGCATGGATCCGCCAAGACGGAAGTCTCCAAGTAGAAGAACACCGTCGAGTCCGCTTTGATGGGCAGTTTACCGGACTCTACCAATGGATCAATACCTCTGGAGGCCTTGTAGTCCGTGACATTGCTGTCCGTGAAGACGGTCAGGAATACCAGCGAAATCCGCAACAAGAGATTGGCCCTCCTGGAACATTCTTCGTACGTGAGGACCCTAATTCGGTCTACATCGATTGGAGTTACTCCGCACGCAACGAAACCCGAACGTTTATCCTCGCCTATACCTTAGAACATGCAGTGCGCTTACACAATGACACAGGTGAACTTTACCTCCAGTTTGTTGGGGATGAGTGGGACCAGCCCACCCAATCAGTACAGGTACTCCTGCACCTGCCCGAAGGCGCGAACACCGGTGATCTACGAGCTTGGGGGCACGGACCACTGCACGGATCCGTCGAAATCCTGGATGACCAAACAGTTCGTTGGACGGTATCCCCGCTGCCCGCCAATACCATGTTAGAAGGGAGGGTTGCATTCCCCACGCATCTATTGGCAGCCTCACCGCAAAACGCAACCATAACCAACCGCGATGCACTGGACTCCATTCTCGCGGAAGAACAGCGTTGGGCCCGTGAAGCCAATTTCCAACGCTGGCTGGCCCGAGTCAACTGGGTTTTAGCTATCCTGATCCTAGTTGGTTCATTGTTCTGGGCCATCCGCACGTACCTGCATTGGGGTAAAGAGTTCAAACCAGAGTTTGACGGGGAGTACTACCGCGAACTCCCCGAGCCTTACTCTCCGGCGGAGATGTCCGTGCTATACACAAAAGGTACCATCGCCACAAAGGATTTGACGGCTACGGTTCTCGACTTAGCCCGCCGTAAATGGATCAAAATCGAAGAGACAACCACCGAACGCAAGGGACTTTTGCGGCGAGGAACCCAAACAGATTACGTCATGTCCCCGCTGGAAGGTGACGGTGAGCGGCTGGCTCCACACGAACAAAAGCTAATGGATTTCTTTTTTAAGACTGTGGATCAGCGAAATGATGGCAGCGTCAGCTTCAGGGACCTAGAGGACTTTGCTAAAAAACGCCGCACGACCTTTGCTAAGTTCTGGAACGAATGGAAAACATCGGCGTCTGACTTTGCCAAGCGGCATGGATTCTTCGATACCACCAACGCCGGGCCTCGAAAAAAGACAGCTCTTTTGGGTGTAGTGATCGCTGTGTTGGCCGTACCGGCCTTCATGATTCAGTGGCTAGCTACAGCCTTCGCTTGTTTAGCCGGTGGTGTGATCTTGATTCTCACTGGGGCCATCAGCAACCGCCGCAGTCGCAGGGGTGCCGAAGATTATGCAAAGTGGCGAGCCTTTCGTCGCTTTCTCCTGCACTTCTCGGAAATGCAGCGACATGAAATCCCATCACTGATCATCTGGGAACATTATCTGGTCTACGCGGTGACGTTAGGGATTGCCAAAGAAGTAATTAAACAGCTCAACTTGGTCTATCCTAACTTAGAAGACAATGGCTACCGGTTCGGCTATGGTTGGTACTACATGGGTGCCCGCGGGATGGGCAACTTCGAGAGCAGTCTCAGCCAATTGACTACGTCCATGCAAAGCAGCTTCCAGCAATCGGTCTCCACAGCCACAAGCCAATCTTCTTCCGGCAGCGGTGGCGGTGGTGGCTTTTCCGGTGGCGGCGGTGGTGGCGGTGGTGGTGGCGGCGGCGGTGTTCGCTGATTCCGCCGACCATCGATCCAATCCGCTTAGACGGCAAACATCAAAATGACAGGTCCACAGAGAAGCGCACTGTGGGCCTCTTTTTTTCAATGTCGTAAGCAACATAGCCATCAAACGACGACGGCTTGAGACCTAAAAGCCGCAGAGAAAAGCGCGCCCCGGCGCCAAGAGTCAAGCCAGCTGCTTCGGATGACGTTTTCCCAACGAACTGGTAGAGCTCCATGCCGGAAAACTGAAGAATCTGCAACAACTCCTTCGTATATTCCCATTGGATATCGTAGATCAGCTCACCGCTCCACTGCCACTGCGGAACATCGTCTAACTCAATCCCCCGGTGAAGCATGGGAGCCAACGGGTACTCCCCCAGCCTATAAACGGCAGTTCCCTGAACCTGCCAGGGATGAAATGCCGGAAACGTCATCTGACCGACGGCATAGCCTGCCAGCGGAACGGTTAAGCCCCGCAGCATTACCTCGCCATTTACCCAGCCATCGGAAACAGCACCTCGTACAAACGGTGCCAAACCATCCTCTTCAAACCACAATGCACCTGTTTGGGCCAGCATGCTCGAATCAGCATACTGTACAGCACCGCCGGCCCACAGAGAATTCTGTCGCAATCCACCAGCCACCACAGCATCTAACTCGGCCGTAAGCTTCTTCCAACGAGCCGTTGCCTGGAGCGAAGGAATACCTACCGAACCCAAGAGATCCACCGCCATGGGTCCTGTTTCAAATCCGAAACCCAGCTGCCAATAACGGCCCGCAGTCGGGAACAGCACCGGCGCAGCAAAATTGCGTTCCCAGCTGAGATAACCCAAGGGGCGAATCACAGGCAGCGAATAATGAAGGCGGTCGCGGCGGAGATCCTCAATGACCCGTTCGATCTGTGGACATGCTGGGGTTGACCGCGGCTGCAGATCTATTCCTAACTCAGCCAGTGTCTGCAAAATACCAGGCAGCTCTTCCTGAGTTCGCTGGTAACCATAGTCAATAAACATCTGCGAAAGATGGAAATCCATCAAAGAATGCTGACCCACATCAAACTCAATAACGGCATCACTGTATTCATGGACGATAGGCAGCGAATAGTTCTCCTTAATTAGGTTAATCATCCGAGTCCAGGAGCGAATCGGGCTGCCGTATTCGGTATAAGGTAACTCATCGAAGGCCGTGGTGGTTATAACCACCTGTGCCCCCATCTCCCGGGCCGCCAGCGCTGGAGCTAACTCTTGAATGCCGGCATCCAAGAGGAAGTACTCATCCATATGGATTCCAGGAAACACTCCAGGAATGGCGTATGGTCCTTGAATTGCCTCTGACACCGGACCCTTGGTATGGACATACTTAACCCCTGTATTAAGATCAAAGCTTAATACCGCAGTCGTTATGGGGAAATCCTCCATGCGCTTGTACGGCACCACCGCCTCAATGGCCGCGTTGAAGCGTCGACCATCCAACAAAGATTGTGTGAAAGGAACATTGAGATGAAAGAATTGTGACAAGTCCACGGCCGTCACGAGCCGCTCCATCTGTTCAACGGGCATGCCGCTGCCATAGAGTATGGCCACAAGAGCACCCATACTCGTACCCGTAACCAAATCCAAGGGCACACCAGCCTCGTCAAGGGCTTTGAGAACACCAACATTGACCAGCGCCCTTGCACCACCGCCGGCCAACGAAACAGCCACCCTCGGTGGCTCATCCCACTGCAAAATGCCGGGATCATCAAACACATAAGGGATAGCCTCATGGGCACTCCAAACCACTGAACTGGACACCAAAACAAGGAAAATAACAAAGCTGAAGACCGACTTTTTCATCAATGTCCGGCAGGAGCGTTCGCAAAACACATCTGCCATATCCTCCATTTCTCCTGTCACAAATCGGAACAATTCGCGACATTAGTTCTAAGTATATTCGACGAATCCAGGAACAGATCCTGTTTGTCCGATCATTCATATCAGATTTTCGCTGCATCACATCGTTTTGAGCCATGCTTGTTCATGGCCATCTGTTCTTTATGTTCATTTGCTTTTTTCCCTTTTTGACCTGGTATGTGGTAATAATTCCCAAACCACCAAATCAAAAACCGAGCGTGACCCTTCGGGTCTAAACTCGGTTTTTAGTAGGCATATAGATACGCCTGCAGAAACTCCTTGTATTGGCCAATGAAGGTACGTCGATCATGCGATCGCCTTACCCCAACGACGTGGGTATTCTATTTCGCGAAACCCACAGTCAGTCAATCGGAAAACCTACTGGTGCAGCATACACCACTAGCTCATGAATACCATCAACACCGAGAAGTCCGTCCAAAGCGTCCTGATCATAGAGCCCTATGGTGCACGTTCCGGCACCGATCGATTCTGCAGCCAGATATAGGTTTTGAGCAGCGTGTCCGGTATCTAATACAATCAACTTCGAAGCCAACGGTCCATAACGCCATTGGCTGCGCTCTGGACGAACCGTCCAGAGGAAACAAACCGGTGCAGCACCCACAAACGCTTGACCAAGGCAACCACTGGTCAACTGATCTTTGAGTGACGACGCCTCGGCCGCAGCAGGCAAAGTCGCCAGAGCATGCCGTTCCACTTGATAGCGATAAATGCCTGGAGGCAGCGAGTTCACTCCACTACACGCTACATACGTTTCCAAAGGGTGGCGAGCGCCAGCCGAAGGTGCCGTCCGTTTGCGATGGTCGCCACCAGAGATTCCCTGCACAGACCAGAGTAGAAACGCAAGTTCCTCCAGTGCCAATGGTTGATCTGAGAATCTCCGGCGGCTTCGGCGCTGTTGCAGAACGTCCCTCACAGACACGGTCCCAAGCTCAGCAGACGGTTCCGGAAGCTGGATCATTTGGGCTTCATCCTGGACAACGTTGTACCATGGTGGTTCCGGTTGACCTAACCGTTGTGCTGTATCCAACCCTTTCCAACCCAACCAATCTCCGGCCTGCAAAAACTTACGTCCCTCGTCACCCTCCACGGTGCATCCCTCCATCGGTCAAAGATCTGATGCAGTCAGCTCCCACAACAGGCTGCGTGTTCGTGCGTGATCTGGACTCGTGAGCCACGTGCCCCAAAGCGGGCTCCAACTCAAGCCACCAACCCACGCAACGTTCCGTTAAAGGCTATCCCCGAAGTCTTTCTTGAACTGGTCAGCCAAATCTTGCTGCCACGATGAAACTGGCTCCAGCTTGCCAAAGAAGAAGCGCAGGTTCTTGGGCTCATCCACGAACCGTAGTCCACCCACCAAACGGCGATGTTCATACAACCATACCAGGCGATCCACAACGTACTTAACCTGGGATGCTGTGAAAACACGTCTTGGTAGAGCCAGTCGGAGAAGTTCCATGTTAGCGAGCGGTTCGACTCCATTGGCGTCGCGCTGTTCGGATACGGTTCCGCGTTCCATACCGCGAATTCCACCAGCGATAAACAAAGCTGAACCCAATGCTCCGGCCGGATATTGGTTCTGCGGTACATGATCGATAAATCGCATGGCATCGACGTGGCAGCCCAAACCTCCAGCTGGCGTTACCACAGGTACGCCATATTTCTGCAGTTCGTCAACCATATACTCGATGAAGATCGGCCCTTGGTTAATCATGTTCTCGTCCATAGTCTCATCAAGCCCAACCGTGATCGCCTCCATTTCACGCACAGACATGCCGCCGTACGTTGAAAAGCCTTCATAGAGAGGTATCAATTCCCGAATCTGTAAAAAGAGTGCTTCATCATCAAAACACATGCCGCCGCCCCGAGCGCAGCCTAGTTTGCGAGCAGAAAAATAGATAATGTGACAGGCATCGGAGATCGCTTTGGTGATCTCCCGGATACTCATAGTACGGCATGCTTCTTCCCGTTCTTTGATGAAGTAAAGGTTATCCGCTAACAAACTGGCATCCA
>SLOZ01000054.1 GCA_007132255.1 Limnochordia bacterium
ATTAGGGGTGGTACTTGATGCTGAGCGAAAAAGGGTTTGATCGCTGGTCCGGTGATTATGATCAGTCTATTGCGCTGCACGCCGAAGGTTATCCCTTCGAAGGCTACTACGATGTCCTGAGCTATGTACAGCATCGAATCAACGTAAATGATGGTGTGAAGATCTTGGACCTGGGTGTGGGAACGGGCTTGTTGACGCAAGAACTGTACAAACAGGGCGCGCAGATTGTGGGAGTGGACTTCTCCCAAGCGATGCTGGACTTGGCGCAGCAGAAGATGCCCAAGGCTCGCTTCTACCACTTCGACTTCCAGGCGGGGCTGCCCGGTCAGCTGCAGGAGGAGACCTTCGACTACATTGTCTCGTCGTATGCGTTTCACCATATTGATGATGACGAAAAAATGGAGTTCATCAGCAAACTGCAGCGTGTTCGTGGGGATCAGTGCCCGCTGATCATTGCCGATGTCGCTTTTGCAACCAAGACAGAATTAGACCAGTGTAGAGCAAAGGCCGGCCGCCGTTGGGACGCCGACGAGTTCTACATCGTGGGTGACGAGATAAGCCAACAGCTGACTGCCATGCAGTTTACTGTGAAGTATACGCAGATTTCGCCGTGCGCTGGCGTACTGGAAATCCACTAAACGCTGAGAGATTAGGAGAGGACTTGAATGTCTATTGGGTGGCAGATCGTGTTATTCGCCGTGCCTGGGTTTTTGATCTACCTGGGAATTTTCTTTGCTGTGCCAAAGCTGGTTAAGCACGGCTGCTCGCTGCTTTATGCGTTTTGGCTGTGTCTGTGGACCCCGGCCCTCTTGCTACTGCCGGTTTCACTGTGGCTTTTTCGCAGCTTCGAGGGAGGTAGCTTGACGTGGACCGCCATCAGCGAGCGGTTTCGGCTGGTGCCGCTAACGGCAGCAGATTGGGCTTGGATTGGAGCAGCGGTTGTGGTCACTGTGTTGACCGAACAGCTTTTGGAACCAGTGAGTAAGGTTCTGGCGGGCAAGAGGCCGCTGGCACCTCCGGATTATCTGCCCGCGCCATTTAACCCTCTGCGCCGGTTCTCGCTGCCACCACGGGAATTTTTTGGTGTTCCCCTGCGGGGTAATTGGATGCTGTTAGTCGTCTTCATTCCTGTACACATCTTGGCCATGTTCAGCGAGGAAATGCTGTGGCGCGGGTATCTGCTGCCTATTCAAGAAGCACAGTTTGGTGTTTGGGCGTGGGTTGTGAACGGACTGATGTGGGCCTGGCTGATGCATATGGTTCTGCGCTGGCACTTTGTTGCCATGGTGCCGGGTATGCTGATTGCTCCTTTGGCAGCCCAGTTCATTGGCTCCACTTGGGCCTCCTTTGCTGTACATACCATCAGCAATGCACCGCTGTGGATCATTTTGCTCATGGGGATCACCGCCAACCCAAGGGAAGACAGCAGCGCGGCGTAGGTTGTCTGTTTGGCAAGGCCTGCTGTCTAGGGCAGAGTATGAACAGGGAAGCGATCCCAGTTTGCGACAGAGAACGTCTATGACACATAGGTCTGTTTGGAGGGTGATGCAGGTGCAGGCACTGCTGGGGATCTTGAGACTCGTTGGACGTGGGTTGTTGAACTTCATTTTGCTTCTGCTGGTGATACTCTTTCTATCAGCAGGCGGTGATATGGGGTATGGCTCACCGCTGGAGGCTGGGCTCAAAATCTTCTTCATCGTTTTCGCTTTTTTCTTGTTTTGGCTCGTGGATCGGCAGATCCCCGCGCCAAAAACGAAAAAGAAACTGTCTTGGCGCTTCTATCTGTTAGCGCTTCCCATTGCCGTGCTTGTGTTTATTGGCATTGAACTTCTCGACATGGCGGGGATAACAGTTTCAACCGGGTTCATCGTGCTGATGATCTTGGTGGCGTCGGCGCTCTACACTGGGCAGGCGTACCACAGCAAGCGGAAAAAGCGGCTATCCCAAGAGTCCTCGCAGACTGTGCGCGTGGGAAGCGACGATTTTTAGGATTGAGATGATCTCTTCGGCATGCTCTGCTGCAGGTGTTCCTAAAATGCTAGGCAGCCGGACCATGATTCAGCTAAGGGCCACTATGTACGACACCTAACATGGGATTTCCTCGAGATCAGCCGGGATCACGCTTTGGGCTCCTATTGTCGTTGTTAGGCATCGGGGATTCCAGTGAATGGAAAGGAGACGACTATGAGCAAAGATCTGATCTTGAGATATTTGAGAGCAACAACCAACCTGTACGGGATTATTCCGCCCGAAAAGGTGGTGGAGATCTACAATCAACAAAATGAATCGAACATCGGTGTGGAGGATCTGGAACCATACAAAGCTTTGGAGAACGAGTTTTTCACCTTTTTTGAAGGATGTTTTGCCCACGAGGCGCTGTTCGTTGAGGATTCCTTTGCCGAACTCTGGGCTCAACAGGGGAACAAGCCGTACTACATACCGGCCAAGGAGGAACTGCTGAGGTTCGCCGAAGACCTTTATATTGAGAAGCCGCCCGAATACAAGCAACTCTACGAGTTCATCCTCAAGAACTA
>SLOZ01000360.1 GCA_007132255.1 Limnochordia bacterium
CAGTTATTACTAGGCCACCACCATAGCGAGCAGCCAGACGGGCAGTGCACTGGCTCCAGCCAGCACCCCAAGACCCTTCTAAACCCTGCTCCTGCAGAACGTTCTGGAAATCTTCCATGATTGGTTCCCAAGATAAAGGCAAGTCCAAACGGGCATACCAGGCATGAGGGTAATGGGGCTGGACATGGGAAAACCATTGAAAACTCCACTGCAGCCAAAGTTCCTGGGCCTCTTGGAAATCGTCAAAATTCACCGCCGTTACCTGTGCCTCGGGAGCATGATGGCACGCTGTCTTAATGGGCGTCTGGAGAGAAATCCCCAGCGGTTTTAGCTGGGGTGAGAAATCCCATAGTTTTCCTTGATGTGTTAAAAGGTGGGGCCCGCCAGGCAGGGAAGAAGCATAAAAATGCCGTAAGGTAAAATAGAAATACATGTATACCACCTCGAATTGGAACATTTGTTCTGTTTTCATTCTAGTATAGAACAAGTGCTCTGTCAAGAGGGGTATGCATGTTACAAATGATCAAACAGGATGCCGTTACCACTGAAACGATTGGTTCACCTACAGCCTATAAGAGGAGGGTGATTGCCTTGGAAACTAATCTTTTGCTTCGGAATTACACGCCCAAAAGCCAGCTGATTGTGGAGCGGCAGTTCGTATCCGCACCCAGATTTCCCGTTGTGGATGCGCATACCCACTTCGGTCCCATGGCCTTTGGCAAAGACTATCAGGAGGCGTACCAACTGGAGTCAGCTGTCGCTGAATTCCGCGCCATGGGCGTCAAGCATGTGATCAATGCGGATACGATCTGGGGAGAACCCCTACAGCGGCTTTTAGAGTTCCTGCAGCCATACCCGGAATTCTTTACTACGTTCGGCTCTACAGACACCAGCCAGCTTGACCACCCCGAGTTCGAGCGAATGACACTGCGCACGCTGCGGGAAGGCAGCGCCATGGGAATGCGCGGCTTGAAATTTTGGAAAAATATCAGCTTGGGTCAAAAAGACCTTCAAGGGAAATTCATAGCCATTGACGACCAGCGCCTAAGTCCTATCTGGAATGGTGCTGCCGAGCTTAATTTACCCGTGTTGATTCACATTGGCGATCCAGCTGCCTTTTTTGAACCCACGGATCCATGCAACGAGCGCTATGAAGAACTGCAGAACCACCCGGATTGGTCGTTTGCCCATGCTGCGTTTTTTAGTTTCTCGGAGCTCATGGACCAGCAGGAACGACTGATTGCCACCAACCCCCAGACCACATTCATTGTGGCGCATATGGGATCGTATGGTGAGAATCTTGGACGCGTTAGTGAATGGCTCAGCCGCTATCCCAACATGTATGTGGATTTAGCGGCTCGCATCAACGAACTGGGTCGACAGCCGTACACTGCCCGCACATTTTTTGAGAAACACCAAGACCGCATTCTTTTTGCCACGGACGCAGCGCCTGGTCATCTCGATCATCTGCACTACTATGAGTTTTTAGAAACCTGGAATGAGTTCATCCCGTACTCCTCGGCAGCCGTTCCAGGCCAAGGGCGCTGGCAGATTTATGGCATCGGTTTAAGTGAAGATATTCTACGCAAAGTCTACTACCAAAACGCCGAAACTCTTCTGGCAAACGGTAAATTCAGCTGACAGGAGCGACCTTTGTGAAAGTAACATTCTTAGGCACGGGCACCTCCCATGGCATTCCCGTTTTGACATGTGGCTGCCCTGTATGTACCAGTACAAATTCCAAAAACCAGCGGACGCGCTGCTCTATCTGGATTGAAGATGCTGCTACCAGTGTATTAGTGGATACCGCCCACGAATTTCGCCTGCAGGCTCTGCGAGCCAATATTCAGGATGTGGACGCTGTACTGTACACCCACTGTCATGCGGATCACGTGTTTGGCTTCGATGATCTGCGGGTGTACAGTCACCATCGTCACAAAGAAATTCCTGTCTACGGCAACCAGCAAACCATCGATGAACTGCATCAAGTGTTCAGCTATGCGTTTCGTCAAACCCAGCGCGGAGGGGGCAAACCGCAGGTGCGACCTCGTGTCGTGGAGGCACCATTCAAAGTGGGAACAATGACAATCATCCCCATTCCAGTCTTCCACGGTATTTTGCCCATCTATGCGTATCGCGTTGGATCGTTTGCCTATGTAACCGACACGAATCGTATCCCTGCGGACTCGCTGGATTGTTTGCGGGGCGTTGATACGCTTGTGCTCGGTGTTGTGCGCTACGAACCACATTCCACGCACATGCACATCGATATGGCTTTGGAGCTGGTGGAACGGCTGCGGCCGCGCCGGACATATTTTACCCACATCTCTCATTTGTTGGAGCATGAAGATACCAATGCTCGACTACCTCAAGGTGTTGAAATGGCATATGATGGTCTGACAATTGATGTATAATTCTTGAATAAATCCTTGGTTACGTCTAGAAAATTTGCGAAAAAAGAGTATAATAGATAGAGGAAGTAAGTTTGGTCTGTTTAGGAGTGATCAAAGCGTATGAAACGAGAAAAGAAAAAAAAGAGCGAGCTGCGCGAGTGGATTGAAACCATTGTGGGATCGGTAGTTTTGGCGGCCTTTCTGATTATTTTCGTCGCTCAATCCTTTGTCGTTCAGGGTTCATCCATGAGCCCTACGTTGGAGAATGGCGAGCGGCTTGTGGTGGAGAAGGTCTCTTATCGCTTCTCCGAACCGGATTATGGAGATATTGTGGTCTTCAAGTTCCCTTACAATCCTCAAGAAGAGTTTATCAAGCGCATCATTGGACTGCCTGGCGATACCATCATGATCAGCCGTGGTCAAGTTTACGTCAATGGTGAGTTGATTCCCGAAAACTATATCAGCGAACCGCCACTGATGGGCTTTACACCGCAGGTGGTCCCCGATGAGCACTACTTTGTGCTCGGCGATAACCGCAATAACAGTCTTGACAGCCGGGATGGACGTGTGGGATTTGTGCCGAAAGATTTGATTGTCGGCCGAGCCGTTTGGCGCTATTGGCCGGTGACACAGCTTGAAGTTTTTCGATCATCGGAGATGACGGCTAACGCCCAGTAAACGGTCAACGATTGTAACGGAGCTCCCAGGATTTAGCCAAGGGAGCTCCGTTACACAGTGAATGAATGGTCTTCAGAGCTGCGGAGAAGCTTGGGCAAAAAAGTCGGAAAAATCCCATAGAAAAATCTATGGATATCATAGAAGGAAAATATGAGGTGGTCATTGTGGAGCAGACATGGGGGTTGGCGCTATCGGGAGGCGGCATCCGGGCTGCTGTACACATCGGTGTTCTCCAGGTATTAGAAGACCATGGACTCATGCCTGATTGTATAGCAGGAACCAGCGGCGGGGCCATTGTGGCGGGTCTTTACGCGGCGGGATTGACAGGGTACCAACTAGAAGAGGTATTTCTTGAGCAGATTCCAGCCAAACGGCGTCTTTTGGATTGGAATTGGCCGGGTCTGTGGCGGCGTCTTTTGGGGAGCAAGCACAAAGGGGCAGGATTCCTGCGGGGTGTGGCGCTGGAACAACGTTTGGAGAAATACTTACCCGGTCCCAAGACGCTGGCTCAGTTAGGTGCACTTCAGGCCAATTCCCGTCAGCGACGGGGCCTAATCATCCATGCTGTGGATCTGCATGACGGCCGTGAAACACTGTTTTGCGATACGCACACAGCAGCAGGTTTGCGCCGCTGTTCGCAGGGGCTTCATCGCCACTATCGTATCAGCAGCAATTGCACCATTGCCCGTGCCATACGGGCCAGCTGCAGTATTCCCGGCATATTTCTTCCTCCCACGATCGGCGGTCAACGGTATGTGGATGGTGGTGTCCGGCAGGGCTATCCTTTGGAAGCGCTGTTAGAGGTGGGTGGGGTAACAGCGGCCTTAGGTGTCCAGTTGGGCTATTCCGGTCAACGCCGAGATAACGGAAAGACATGGGGAATGGCCGATGTGTTAGGGCAATCTTTGGATATCATGATGCTGCATCAATATCGCTTGACCAAACGGCAGGAGCGGTGGCCTGGGAGGAAAGGCGTTACACTGCTGCCGCACATCTATGATGTAGGGTTGTTTGATTTGGCGCAGATTCCAGCCTTGGTTGCGGCCGGTCGGGATTTGATCGCGCGCTATCTGCAGAGTCGGGGCATCACAGCGCACCAGAGTATTCCAACAAAACACCGACTGCTGCTGCCATCCGTTCCGGGAATGGTCGAGTTCCCCAGTGGATGGTAGCGCAGTCGGTGCTGAGTCAAGCTATTCTTTAATTTTCATTGTCAAACTGATGCGCCCAGTTTTTACCTCTACCGACAAGACCTGGACGGTGACGACATCGCCCACCTGCAGGACATCGGTGGGATGGCGGACATATTGGTCGCGGATCTGTGAAATGTGGACCAAACCAGCCTTTTTCACTCCGATGTCAACGAAAGCACCGAAATCCACGACATTCTGTACCGTTCCGCGCAGAATGATGCCTGGATGGAGATCTTCGATGGTCAGGACATCACCGCGAAAGAGCGGTGGCGGCAGTTCTTCACGGGGATCACGACCCGGCTGCGCCAGCGAATCCAGAATGTCTTTCACGGTGGGTTCCCCGGCATCTAGTTCTGCAGCCAGTGTTTTCACGTTGAGATCCTTGAATTGTTCGCGAAGCTGTTCCAAAGCTTCCTTGTTGGATAGATCGTCCAGAGTCCGATTCAGGCGGGCCAGGATTTTCTCGGCCAGATCGTAGCTTTCGGGATGGACTGCCGTGTTGTCCAACGGATTATCCCCTTCGCGAATCCGCAAAAAGCCAGCTGCTTGCTCAAAAGCCTTTGGTCCCAGGCCTTTTACCTTCAACAGCTGCTTGCGGTGTTGAAAAGGCCCGTTGGTCTGCCGATATTCCATGACATTGCGAGCCACCGGAGCACTTAAGCCCGCTACGTACTGCAGCAGCGCTGATGATGCGCTGTTCAATTCCACACCGACGTAGTTTACACAGCTTTCTACCACAGCCTGAAGGGTACTGGCTAGTTCCTTCTGGTTGACGTCATGCTGGTATTGGCCGACTCCGATGGATTTGGGATCAATCTTGACCAACTCCGCCAAAGGATCCTGCACTCGCCGGGCGATGGAGACAGCACCGCGGATGCTTACGTCTAGGTCGGGAAATTCCTGCCGTGCCAAATCCGACGCGGAATAAACAGACGCTCCAGCTTCATTGACGACCAAATACTGTAGTTTCGGATGGTCCTGAACCAACTCAGCGGCCAGCGTTTCCGTTTCGCGACTGGCAGTTCCGTTACCAATGGCAATCAGTTCGGCGCCGTGTGCTTTGATGAGTTTGCTTAGTTCACGGATGCTGTCCTGCCAGCGTCCCTGGGGCTGATGGGGATAAATGGTGCTGGTATGGAGCAGATCTCCATAGCCATTGACCACCACCACCTTGCAGCCTGTCCGGTAGGCGGGATCGATGCCTAAGATGGTGCGACCCATGACAGGGGGCTGCATCAGAAGGCTGCGCAGGTTTTTACCGAAGATGCCAATGGCATGTTCTTCGGCGGTCTCTGTCAGGGCACTGCGCAGCTCCCGCTCCATACTGGGAGCCAAAAGACGCTGGTAGCCATCACGCAGGGCTTCCTGCAGCCAAAGCAGAGCTGGGGACTTAGGGTTTGTCACAACTCGCCGCTGCAGATAGACCAGCAGCGGCTCTATGTCCATGAGGAGCTTGACCTTTAGAGCGTCTTCCTGCTCGCCACGGTTAATCGCCAAGACCCGATGGGGAGGCAGTCGTTTCAAGGGCTCCTCATAGTCGAAGTACATCTGGTATTGATGAACTTCGTTCTCGTCAGCGTTTTTGACTTTTTCTGTGCGGATGACAGCATGATCCCATGTATAACGGCGAACAAATTGCCGTAAGCCTGGGTCATCGGTGAAGTGTTCGGCCAAGATATCCAGGGCTCCCTGGCGAGCAGCGGCTGTATCGGGTACTTCTTCAGATAGAAAATCTTCACAGGCAGCGTCCAAATCCGTGTTATCTTGTTTCAACACTAGGAGAGCCAGTGGCTCAAGACCCTTTTCTTTGGCCATGGAAGCTCGTGTCCGGCGTTTAGGCCGGAATGGTCGATAGATATCTTCCAGTTCCTGCAGGGTCTTTGCAGCGGCAATGGACGCTGCGATATCCGGCGTTAGTTTGTCTTGTTCCCCAATGAGGCGCTCCACTTCTTCTTTGCGATTCTGCATCCCTCGCAGATACTGCAGCTGCTCATTGAGATCCCGAAGGACAACTTCATCCATTTCGCCAGTCACTTCTTTTCGGTAGCGAGCAATGAAGGGAATAGTATTGCCTTCGTCTAACAGGGCAACCGTCTGCTGCACTTTGTTTGGAGACAATGATAATTCGGCGGCCAACTGTTGAATGAGATCCATAGCGATCACCCTTTCTTTTCCAAAATCATGCCCAATCCATCTGCTATGATAGTTATACCAGAATGAGCAGGAAGATGTAAAGGCTGTGTGGAACAGAGAATGCGGAAGTGAGGTGACAAACCATGCTCCAATCATACCGCTGTACTGCTCAGGAAGTGGAAGCCGAGCGGATCGAAAAGAAATCGCGCTTTATCGCTCGAGTTGCTCCCGCAGCTACCCAAGAAGCCGCCGAAACCTTTGTGGCCAAAGTCCGCCAGATGCACAGCGACGCCAACCACAATGTACCGGCCTATATTATCGGAGTGCAGGCCGAGATCCAAAAATGCAGCGATGATGGCGAACCCTCAGGTACTTCGGGAGCCCCTATCTTGGAGGTGCTGAAGGCGCATACCTTGGTCAATACCGTGGTGGTGGTTACTCGGTATTTCGGTGGAACCTTGTTGGGCCGGGGCGGACTGATCCGTGCTTACGCAGGGACAGCCAAAGACGCACTGGTCAAGAGTGGTGTCGCTTTGTACACTCCTCATCGGAAAGTGCAGGTCACGGTGGATTACACAGCGGCAGGCCGGATCGAAAACGTGCTGCAGACGCAGGGGCATGTGCCCACTGCTATCGATTACACAGCAGATGTTACGTTCCATCTATTGCTGTTACCCGAAGCAGCAGAGTCGGTTCGCATGCAGATTCAAGAACTAACCGCCGATCAGTTTTTGTGAACGGAAGGCGAAGAAGTATACGGTAAACGAACTGTACCGCTAGAAAGCTAATTTGAAGGGAGCGTTTAAACATTGAAGAAGATTGTACGAGAACCAGGAACCTGGCTGTATCCCGTGCCAGTGGTTTTGGTGAGCTGTCAAGGTCATGAAGGCCCCCCGAACATCATCACGGCGGCTTGGGCCGGCACGGTCTGTTCTGACCCACCCATGGTTAGTGTGTCTGTGCAGCCTCCCCGCCATTCTCATGGTTTGATCAAAGAACGGCAGGAGTTTGTTGTCAATATTCCTCGAGCTTCCCAGGTCGAAGCCGTGGACTACTGTGGTGTTGTTTCGGGGCGGGATGTGGACAAGTTCGCCAAATGTGACTTCACTCCCTTAGCCAGCCAACAAGTATCGGTACCCGGTATCACAGAATGTCCTGTGCAATTGGAATGCAGGGTGCATTCCACGATCCACTTGGGGACGCACGATATGTTCATCGGGGAAATATTGGCGGTTACGCACGATGAAGACGTGGTGCAGCAGGGGCGCATTGATTTGGCCCAAGCCGATCCGCTTGTGTACGGCATGGGCCGCTATTTCAACATGGGCAGCATTCTGGCTATGCACGGCGTTAGCCGTGGCGTTAGCCGTGGCGTTAGCCGTGGAAAGGATTGACGGCTTGTGCTCATGAAGGTGTTTCGTCGTATTGCAGTCATAGCAGTCTTGTTGATGGTGGCAGTGGGTCCAGCCGCCGGGCAGGGGGATTTTCCTGCGCCCCAGGGCTACGTCAGTGATTTTGCGGTGGTGATGGCGGCCAGTGACACAGTCTATGTTAACAATCTGGCTGCACGTTTGGTCGATGACACCGGTGTGGAGTTAGCTGTAGTTACGGTGTCCAGCACGGCGCCTTATGAGCCGAAAGAGTACGGTGTGCAGCTCTTCAATACGTGGGGCATTGGTGGCCCTGAGGACAGTGGTCTTTTGGTATTGTTGGCCATGAAAGAAGGGCGCGTGGAAGTAGAAGTGGGCTATGGACTCGAAGGCGTGCTTCCCGATGGTCTCATAGGCGCTGTGCTGGACGAGTATGCACTGCCGCAGTTTGAGCAGGGGCAATTCAGTCAAGGTCTGCGCCAGACAGCGGAAGCACTGGCCCGCAGTGTTCAAGATGAAGAGTTTGCCCGCTCCACGGCAGCTGCTGGTGAGGAAGGTATCAACCCTTGGCTGACGTCGTTTGTTATCTTCCTCCTCATCGCGGTCGTCTTAACCCGCGGTTCGCGGCGTTTTCCACCGGGTGGCGGTTATGGTGGCCATATACCTAGGGGGCGCAGAAGGCTGGGTCCGTCGGGGTTTCCGCGCGGCAGCGGGTCTAAAGGTGGCTTCGGCGGTGGCAGCAGCGGCGGTGGCGGAGCTGGCCGTAGTTTCAAGTGAGAATGCCCTAGCAGACCTGTTTCATAGAGAACAAAGCGTGGTTTACAGCCGAGTACGAAATGCCGCGTAGCAGGCATTACCCCGAGCAGAACAGTCAACGTTGGGCGTTGAAACACGACTATGCAACAGGCCTGCTAGAGCGCCGACCCAAGCCGTCGAGTCCAGAGGTCGCCATATGTTCATAGAGAAAGAATGGGGTGGTTTTTTGAAAAAGGTCGTTGTTGTTCTGGTCATCGCTGCTGTGCTCTTGGCGGTCGGGGCTGGAACCGTTGTTTCGCGATATAATCGATTGGTGGAGTTAGAAAACAATATCGATGCCCGTTGGGCCCAAGTGGAGAACCAGCTGCAGCGGCGAGCGGACTTGATCCCCAATTTGGTCAGTACCGTTCAAGGTTATGCCAGTCATGAACAGGAGATCTTTGCGGACGTGGCTGATGCCCGCAGTCGGCTTCTGGGAGCATCGAGTCCCGAAACCCAGATGGAAGCGAACCAAGGTTTAGATAGCGCTCTCGGGAGACTGTTGGCCATCAGCGAAGCATATCCTGATCTAAAGGCCGACACCAGCTTCATTCGTCTTCAGGATGAACTGGCGGGGACCGAGAACCGCATTGCCGTTGAGCGCATGCGGTACAATGACGCTGTGGAAGTATGGAATCGCAGTATTCGGCAATTCCCTATGGTACTGCTGGCCAGCACGATGGGTGCAGAAGTGCGCTCGTATTTTCAGGCGACCTCGGGTGCCGCTGACGTTCCGCAGGTCCAGTTCTAAGCAAAACAGCCGTTTTCCACTGGGCGTAAGCCTGGAAAACGGCTGTCGTTTTTAATTGCCCCAAGACAGGATGCGGGGCAACCGATGCGGCTCCTTGGGATCCTGCAGGAGCTCTTCATAAATGTCAACAAGCCGCTGCGCTGTGCTCGTAAGCGAATAGTCGTTGGCGGTTCGACGACCGGCCGCCTGCATGGAACGGTATTGTTCAGGCTGGGTCAGAAGAATCTCTGTGTGCTCAGCCAGGGCTTCAGCGCTGTTTTCGGTAAGAAATCCGTTGACTCCGTGCTCTACAATGTCTTCTGAGCCGGTGGCGCGAACGGCTACCACGGGCGTACCGGCTGCCATGGATTCGATGGTGACCAAGCCCTGCGTCTCCGTGACCGAACCGAAGACAAACACCCTGGCGCTGGCATAGGCTGAGATCACTTCGTCAGCCTGCAGGACACCGGTGAAGTGCACCCGGCGTTCAAGGCTCAGTTCTGCCGCTTGCTGCTGCAGATGAGCCCGTTCAGGTCCATCGCCAACAAAGACCATGTGCAGAGCGGGATACCCATGGGCCAACTGGCCAAAAGCATCCAAGACAATCTTCGGGTTCTTCTCTTTCCCTAAACGGCCGACAAACAATAGAATGTCCGCAGCTTCGGGAAGGTGGAAACGTTTGGCCAGAAAAGTGGGGTCCATAGTTCCATAGGGCTCCAAATCCACCCCTGTAGGGACACTGGTTACGGGTACATGTAAGCGGTAGATGGACTCCATCATGTCTTTGACTTTCGGAGTGGGAGCGATGAGATGATCACACTGCCGACAATAATGCTGCAAAAATCGAATGACCATTTGCCTTGTAATGGTACG
>SLOZ01000172.1 GCA_007132255.1 Limnochordia bacterium
ACATCTCAGCTAACGGGATTTCGAGATTCCTGGTTTGCGCTCCGGTGCCACCCTTGACGTGGACACCGAGTGGCGATGACTCCCGGTCATCACGATCATAATTGGTAACGACACGTAAAAGGTCAAGGAACAAGAGAGAACAACGAAGCTCCCTGGAAAACGTCCGAAGCAGAAAAAGCTGCTTCGGACGTTTTCCTAGGATCTAGATGCTAGTCACCAAACGCCGCGAGATGCCCCTGCCTTCCAGCATGGGGTCTATGACTGTTACTCGGTGGGCTCTTCATCAATTATCTGCATTTGCTCCCCGCCGTATTCTAAGCCGGCAGCCACACCATGACTTTTGACCAGCAGACTGCCACTGGCTTGATCATAGAGTTCCAAATCCACTTGACCCTGCAGTGATTCCCAAACCATGGGTACCATCTCGCCATTACGGGGGCCGCGGCAGAGGATGAACGATTGGCGTTCGCTGTACGTCCGCAGCACCAAACGGTTTTGGCGATTGGCAAATTCTAGTTCCAAATCCTTTCCCAAACTCCGAATGGTCAGGGACGAACGGTTCATCGTCGTAAAGGCATAAAATTTACCGTTAAATGTAACGCTGGTCAGATGGCCTCGAAAGCTACCGGGTCCCATGGGAACATGCCCGATAGAACAGTTCACCGTTACTGTGGGTTCGTCAAAGGTACTGCACTGTACCCAAACCCAAGAATACGGAAAGGCCCGTCCCCAGTTCTTCTCCACGTAACCACGACCACCTGTGAAATCAATGATTTCGCCATTGAGATTGAGGCCGCCGCGCAGGGCTGCGTCCACAACACACACCTGACTATAGCACTGCATGTAGGGAATGAAGTTATACACACCCATGCTGCCCGGTGAATACCAGCGATCCTGCCAGCGGACTTGATCCGAAAATTCCACTAACCCTGTGAGATTTGTCGATGGACGTTCACCCCTGGGATCCTGCGGTGCAGACTTCCGAGAGACCCGGGGTTCCACTAGATCGAGAGAAAATTGACTATCTTTGACTCGAATGGAGAACGGTTTGGCGCTGAACGAAAAGGCGCTGGCGCGGTCTTTTATGTAGTCATAGGTAGCGTTCTTACCGTCCAAGACCTGCAAGAAACTATGGTGTTCACCTTCATGGTCACCCCAGAAGACACCTGGTATGAGCGCTACCGCCCGCGAGCCATCGCGAGTGACCATCTTAAAGTACCAACCCTCAAAAAACCGCCGCATCTGGCTGGTTCCATGATATCGATCGGGAAAACGACTGTTTCGCCACATTTGAACACATCCTTGTAGGGGTCTCATTGGAAACGTCCTGCTGAAGTGCCGGGTTTGGAGCAGCAGAGCTGCTGCAATAGGCTGCCGTTTCAGCGGGAACGGCGGCTGCGGAACGTGCTGACTATCTCATCACACAGGTGTCCCAGCGCCAAAATGGGATGCCGAAGCAGCATTCGGGGACCGGCATAGCGCATAATCTCCTTGGCCTGCTGCCTCTTCCTTGGGGCATAGCACTGGATGGGGCAGACTCTGCATGTGGGCTTGGCAGCCGCCAGCGGACAGCTAGCCAAACGCTGGTGGCTGTATTCCAAAAACTGCCGGCAGCTAGGACAAAGCCCAACCGCTAAAGGTGCCTGGTGGGTGCTGGCGTGTCCGGCACGAGCGTGACAATAGATGGTAACCATCGCAGCGATCGTACGCTGTTCACGGGCAATTCTACGTGCTGCACGGTTCTTCTGGGTCCGGCTCATTCCTGAACTGTTCGGTTCGGGTTCAACGTTGAGCTTAGCTCTAGGATTCGAGCGGCGCAATGACCCTCGCACTGACAATCACCTCAAGTAGAAACGTAACTCATCGCTCCACGCCGAATCGACCCGGTAGTGATGGCAACAAAGTACTGCTCTTTTCTCTTCGTCGTTCAAACTGGAAATCCTTGAAACTCCGGAAAACATTGCGAAATGGGAATCGCTGCCAGGTACCTGGTGCATGGGAATAAATTCCATGTACCAGGTGCGTGGGATTTATTCCCAACTACCCAGCATCACGTCCTGCAAGACGTTCCATATTCCAGGTATGCAATGCTCCCCCTAGTATGATATGCTTTGAATGAAGTTACATTGATGACGATGGATCGACGGGCGTGCACGTCCAGAAAACATGGTGTTCCTGCTATGGGAAAGGAGGGGTGATTGTGCAAGTTCCCAGCCTTCTTCACCTTTTAGACGTCGTGATGGAAGATGTCCCATATGGTCTGAGTATAGGTACTCCCAATGGTAAGGTAGTCTGCTACAACCGAGCCATGCAGGAGATTTCTGGGTACTCAAAAGCTGAGGTTAACGAGCATGGCTGGTTTGATCTTGTGTTTCCCGATGAAAAAGAGCGGGAGATAGCAGTGGCTAAAGCCAAACGCGCCCTCAATGGCCTAATCACATATGTGGAAGTAGATATTACCTGTAAAGATGGCAATCGCAAGACGGTGGCGTTTTTCTTAGCCGACACAATCATTGACCATCGCAAGTTCA
>SLOZ01000483.1 GCA_007132255.1 Limnochordia bacterium
CCACAGCGCGCGAGCGGTATCGCGAGATGATCCAATATGGCTTCAGTGGCGTTGAAGAGGAAGTTTCTCTAGAACGACTGCAGCAGTTCATGCAGCAGAGCGTTGATAAGTTGAACAATGGCATTGAGCGGGCCGAGGCCTTTGGTGACGGACTGTACCCGACTTACTTCTATTTCACTGCGGAAGAATATGAAGAACTGACAAACGAAGACGGTTCAGTTAAGCGCAATCACCAAGGCTTAGCTAGTGCACGGATTCAGCGATTTCGACCCCACATGGTGCCTCATTACCTCGAGGGACCTACGCGAGCGATGAAGGTTGCTGATAGGAGCGAGGCTGCCAAAATATATCAAGCAGTGCGAAACAGTGAGCTGTATGATGAAAAACTGGGGATGTACAGGGTCGGAAGTAGTCTGGAAGGGCAGCCGTTTGAGCTTGGGCGAGCAACGGCCTTTACACCTGGCTGGCTGGAACATGCATCTGTGTTTGCGCACATGGAATACAAGTATATGTTGGAGATACTGCGAGCCGGACTGCACGAGGAGTTTTATGAGAATGTGCCCCATGTGTTGATGCCTTTCCTTGACCCAAAAACCTATGGTCGCAGCACATTGGAGCACTCGTCGTTCATAGCAAGCAGCGCCAATCCTGATCCCAGCATGCATGGGCGCGGCTTTGTGGCTCGATTAAGCGGTGCCACTGCCGAGTTTCTCCACATGTGGACAATGATGTTTGCCGGCGCCCAGCCGTTCCAGGTGGTTAACGGAGAGTTGGCTTTGATCTTAGACCCGGCACTCCCTAGTTGGCTGTTCGATGACCAAGGACGAGTGGAGTTTCTGTTCTTAGGCAGATGCCAAGTAACGTATGAAAATCCGGACAAGAAGAATACCTACGGAGAAAACGGCGCTGCGGTACGCAGCTATCTGCTCATTGCTGAGGATGGCGAAGAGGTCCGAATCAATGACTCGCAGGTCGTCGGAGAATACGCTGCACGCATCCGGGAAGGTAACGTACAGCGCCTTATTGCGTATCTCGGCCGCTGATCTCTTGGCTAACCCAGCAAGGATTCCAGCCCAACGTTTTCCTCATGCTTGACGGTGCTTGGAAGGGTGTTTGCTTAACGGACTCAAAGCAAGCAGGGCACAGATATCCCTAGACGAGGGGATCTCTGTGCCCTGCTTTTCGTCAAAAAGTAAACATGGAGACGCATGCAGACCATTCACCGAAATGCTGGATTATTTGGGAGGAGATGGAAACTCTGAGTCGAAAGTGAACAAGGGGCTCACTGCGCCAATGTGGCTCAGGTCTTGGTTTGAGGAGAGCTGCGGCAATGCGTGAGACCCGGGAGGTGAGGCTGAGAGGATAGTCTGTGGCTCTTGGAAGGAGTTGCCCCGATTCACTGCAGTATAATGTTCCTATCAAGAACTGGACAACGCACGAAGTTTCCTCACATTTGCTGGGGTTTGTTAGGACAGATTTCGGACATGAAGGGATGGTCGATCGATGAGAACAAGACTCGCTTATTTGCTGATAATCTTCATGCTGGTCAGCTCGGGAACAGCAGCTGCCTTCGGTGCATGGGAGAATTCTGATACGAGCGTTGAGACTTTGGAAAATATTATTGTTCGTTTGGAAGCGGATATTCAAAGAGCTGTAGACGGGAGCTCAGCTCATCCAGCATTCTTGGCGGCCTTAGAGGACTATGTGGTTGAACTATATGATCTGCTCTCACAATTACGTGCTGGGGGATCCGACGACGCATGGGGCGATTGGGAATCTGGTACGGCGCCTGCCATCGGATCACGGGTAACCCATGAAGCGGGAGGCGTTACCTTCAACATGCGTTTGGCTCCAGCAGCAGAGTTCCCCACAGGACTTGATGATAGCGGCAGCGCTGCAGTGGATATGCCGTTTTGGATTGCTGAGACCGTCGTGACCTATGAGTTGTGGTATGCGGTCCGTCAGTGGGCATTGCGTAACGGCTATACCTTTGCTAATGAAGGCAAAGAGGGAAGCCATGGGGATGTTGGACAAGCACCTTCAACGAGTCGTCGGCAGCCAGTCACCCTGGCTAGTTGGAACGATACCATTGTTTGGACCAATGCACTCTCGGAGATGTCAGGCTATGATCCGGTGTACACCTATCAAGGTCAAGTGATCCGGGATGCGACCAACGTTAGAGCTTGTGAAAATGCAGTCCAGGAACGCGGCAATGGTTTCCGTTTGCCAACCAGCGATGAGTGGGAGTTGGCGGCCAGGTACCAAGGCAACGATGGTTCCCATGGCGCCATATCCGCAGACGGCTTGTACTGGACACCAGGTACATATGCCAGCGGGGCGACGGCTCGTTACAACAACTCGGCAGCCACCCAGGAAGTGGCGTGGTATTCCGAAAACAACCAAGGAAGCACGCATGAAGTCGGGTTGAAACTGGCAAATAGTCTAGGACTCTACGATATGAGTGGGAATGTCTGGGAATGGACGTTCACGCCCAGCAATTCAAGCCGCGTCGTCCGCGGGGGGAG
>SLOZ01000505.1 GCA_007132255.1 Limnochordia bacterium
CCGTGTTCCTTCCAAATGTCGAAGTCATGGTTACCCATGACATAGCGCAGAGGAATCTGAAGACGACCGAGAATCTCCCGCTGCATATGGGTCATCTGCCGGACCAGTTCAACATTGCTGCTCTCCACAGCGTCACCTAGATACCAAAGACCATCGCAGGGAAGCTGCCACTGCGAAAAGTCTTCCACTGCTGTCTGGAGGCACTCTTTAGCTTGGGCTAGATTGGACTGCTGCAGATCCGACAGGAGCCAAAAGCGGCCTTTCACGTGTGCCTTCAGTGCTTGCAGCGTCCTATCCACAGGCGAGAGAACCCGTACCCCTGCGTTCATCACTGGGCCTCCGACTGCAGGCGCAGCGCTACACTGGTGAAGTCGCCGCGGTGCCGCTGGAGTTCCCGGGCTAACTTGTAGACATTCAAACCGCCATACATCAATTGGTCGCCACCAAGAGTCCAGGAAGTGCCAACAATACGGTAACGCTTATTGGGATCTAAGCCGCGAAGTTTCACCTTGTAGTGCCGAGGATTCGGCTCTGCCAGAACTCGATAATAACCGAAGAAAGCCTGTTCTTGATCGGTAGAAACCACCATCCAGGCCGTCTCATTACCAGCGAATGGACTAAGCAGGCGAATGAACGTCCCCTGCTGTACGAGTTGGCGAATCTCCTTATACTCTGCCACCTGCTGTCGGATGGTTTCTAGATCCTCATTTGCCAATTCGGTCAAGTTCAGCTCATAGCCAAAGTTCCCAAACATATTGACGTGGCCGCGCATTGCCATCGACGTAATTCTCCCCGTTTGATGATTGGGCACCGCCGAAACGTGAGCTCCCATGGAACTCACGGGATAGACAAGACTGGTTCCATATTGGATCTTGAGACGTTCGACGGCGTCAGTGTTGTCACTGGTCCATGTCTGCGGCATGTAGTGCAGCATACCGGGGTCAAAGCGGCCGCCACCACCGCTGCAGCTCTCGAAGAGGATGTGCGGGAACTCACCCGTAATCACTTCCAAGACGCGATAAAGCCCCAGCATGTAGCGGTGAGCCGTTTCCTTTTGGCGATGAGCCGGCAGTTCCGGGTTAAACACTTCCGTCATGTGCCGATTCATGTCCCACTTCACATATTCGATAGGCGCACTGCGCAAGACCTCACTAATCGCCTGAATAATGTAATCCTGCACGTCGGGCCTGGCCAGGTTTAGGATGAGCTGGTTGCGGCTGAGCGTACGCCGCCGTCCTGGGACATGAATGCACCAATCCGGGTGCTGCTGGTACAGTTGGCTGACGGGTGAGATCATCTCTGGCTCGAACCAAAGCCCGAACTTCATGCCCAGATCATTGATCTTAGCTGCCAAACCCTGCAGCCCGTTGGGCAATTTCTTCTTGTCTACAAACCAGTCACCCAACGACGTGTGATCGTCATCGCGCTCACCAAACCAACCATCGTCTAAGACGAACAGTTCGACGCCCAGGTTCTGTGCTTGCTGGGCAATGGTCAAGATCTTGGCTTCGTCGAAATCAAAGTAAGTTGCTTCCCAGTTGTTGATTAGGATCGGGCGGGGCTCGTCACGAAAGCGGCCGCGGGCCAGACGAGTCCGATAAAGCCTGTGATACGTCTGGGAAAGCCCGTTCAGTCCCTGGGCCGAATGGACCATCACGACCTCCGGTGTTTGCAGCGCTTCCCCAGGGTCCAACTGCCACGAAAAGTCTCGGGGATTGATGCCCAGCTGCACACGGGCCTGCTGGAACGAGTCTACCTCCACCTGGGCTAAGAAATTGCCGCTGTAGACTAAACTAAACCCAAAAACTTCCCCCTGATGTTCGTCAGCATCCAATCGCTGCAGCGCCAGAAACGGGTTCTGCTGATGACTGCTGGCCCCGCGGGCACTCTCCACCGCCTGCAGCCCTTGACTAAGAGCGCGTTCGCAGACCATACGTTCACGACCCCACGCTCCCGAGAGTTGAACCATGCGAAAGTCACTGTCGGCAAAATCAACATTGGCGCTCAGAACCCGCTTGAGCACCACCGGTTCATCACCGGTGCTGCGCAGAAGCGCAGAACGGGTTATAACGCTTTCATTGGCGAATACAGTATACTGCAGCGTCACATCCAATCCATCTGGATCTGACAGATACACCAGAAGTGTATCGGCCTCTTCGGCAGACTCCACATAAACCGCTGGCAAACCCGGCAGTTTTGGTTTCCCCGCTAAGATCTCATGCCCCTGATACTGCAGTTCGGTAATGCGCGAACCACTGCTCCACTCTGCCTCATAGGCGGGTTGGCGAAAATCTCCGCTGCCAAAAGCAGGATATTCCTGCGGCAGAAACTCGGTGGTGAATCCTTGATCATCAGGGTCCAACTGCGTGCTGAAAGGCCGTCCTTCGATGGTCAACAGTGACACCGCATCCACTGGATTGTGCAGGGAGCGACCCCAATATAGATGGGACAACTGCTGGTTCTTCTGCACCTGAAAGACATAGCTGCAGTCCTTGGCCTGCAGATGAAAGAGCTGTTGATCACTGTAATACGCTATGCCCATGTTCATTCCCCCTCTTCGCTTCATTGTAACCGAACTCTGGACCCAACAACGAATTGTTTATTATACTTCACCAAAAGCCACAGCTTCCCTTCAGAGGGAGCATATTGGCGGTGAACTCCTACCTATCCCCTACAGGAAAAAACTCTGTTAACAGGCCACTTGAACGGCTGTCAGGACGCCTAATGACTGGGACGCGCACCGGCCTGCCCAAGCCAGTGTCATATCGAACCAGGTCTTGTAAATATATCTGAATAATGGTATAGTGAAAACGTCAACTTCTCAAGACGGTTTATTTAGCGGAGATGTGAGCGAGGAGGTCGAAACCATTGACGCCATCCACCGATGCGCTTGCAGCTTTGGTGAGTCAATACCATCAACAACTAGTAGGCAACACGTCACTTCCAGAGCGTTCTCAATTTGCTCTGGGCTTCCTTACCGAAGTCCACAACACGGTCCGCAACCATGCCAGTTACCATCTGCAGTTAGAACTGGCCATTGATGAAACGCGGACACTATTACAGCAGCACCGAATCCTGAAGAATCCCTCCAGCTTCGTTTTTCGACGCAACCAACGGGCACTTATGGACTTTGAGTGTGAGGAAGATCGCTTCGAACATGCCCTGTTCGGCCTCAGTTTGTGTGTTTTAGATTGTCTGCAGATTCTGGAACGCTATCCCGTGGATCTTTCTCGTTTGGCTCGCCAAGTGCGTTGTGACCGGAGGGACCTCCAACCGCCCATGAACTCAATGGGCAGCCCGAAATCACAGCGTTTCATGGGCTGCCACCTAGCCCATAGTATCCACCGCAGCCTGCGGCCGCGGGTACCCTTGAACACTGCCAATGCCATGCTGCAGCAGCCCCTAGCTTTTCTGCTCCACGTTTACCAAGCCCGCCTGCCAAAGGTGGTGGATTCCTTATGATGTCACCGCTGGTAGAGTACACCGCTGTCCGAGACGAACAAGAAGGTATGGCAGAAATCATCCATGGATGCCTGACCAGCTTACATATCGTTAAGATGGAGGCGCGTCATTTGGCGGCATCTATGAGCGTCGTCCAGGAAACACGGGACCAGTGGCAGCAGTATCACTTTGAGGCCGCCACAGAGACCTCACAGATTAACGCCGAGCTGCAGTGCCTGGCGGAACATGAACACCGCCTGCAGCAGCGGGCAGCGGCCTTGGGCCAATGCGTCTTAGCGGCCTGTCGTTCCTTAGACGTACTAAACCTGCCAGACTATGTTGTAGCCAGTGCGCTGGATATTCCTGTTCACCAGTTCCTTAGATTATCCAGTGGCCGTAAACACGGAGCGGCATCACGATCGATGTTGAACAGTGAAAGCGCTGAGCACCTCTGCGCCACAATGCCAGCCGTCCACTCCTGCCTCTCCCAGGCTTTGAAGCAGAAGCCATTAGCAACCTGCCTCCAAATGCACACTGCCCAAAACCCATCCTAATACGTCGAAGGACGCTGCAATCATCGATCGCAGCGTCCTTTCCTTCCATGGTACAGCCGTGGTTACTTAATGCCCAATCGCTCATTCAATGGCTTTTGGTAGGTTTCCACCTTGAGATCCAGCACATCCTGCACTAAAACAGGACTCTGAATAGCTGCCGATTCGTACACCGCCATAGGAATGGCCATAGCCTTGTAGCCTGTCATGGCGTCAACCTCAAACATGCCGCGACCCAAAAGGGCATCAATGAACTGCTTGTCTTCAATGGCCATAGTCTGGGTAATACCCATGGGGAATAGGCGTTCTTTTTCATCAGCGGGCAGTGAGTTCATGTAGAGATCGATCATCTCCTGCCAGCCCAATCGTCCTTCCTGGCCAGTGCGAGTCAAGATCCCTTCATTCCAGGACAATGCTCCTTCAGAACCATAGAGCACGCAGGAGCGATCCACTCCTCCAGGAGCCGAACGACTTACCACCCACGTACCAATAACTCCGTTGGAGAATTCCAGAATCGCAGACGTTGTGTCTTCCACGGTGGTTTCCACCGGTTCCTGAAGGTTGTTGGCATCAATGTTCTTCAGCGACCGGGTGGGTCGGTACCGCGGCTGGGCCTTTTCCTTGGAGGCTTCAAACTCTTCGAGATTGTTGTACGTGATGTAGCGGACCGGATCAAAGGTCTTAGCCACAGCCGTTACTCGCTTAATCTCACCGATGTGCAGCTGCCAGAGATCGGAAAAATGGACACCACCGTCGATGGTCCACCCACCAGATGCAATATCCACATGGTCACGCCACTGCCAATACCATTGGCGCTCTCCGATATCCATCCAGTTGAGCAGCCGCGGCGTACCGATGCGGCCGCTTTTAATCACCCAGCTTACAGCACGCTCCGCCGGAGCCATCCGGTAATTCTCAGCCACATGCAGCATCTGGCCAGTCTCTTCTGCTGTTTCCATGATGCGCTTCGCCGCCCGCAGCGAAAAGCCCAAAGGCTTTTCCGTTGTGACATGTTTGCCCGCCCGCATAGCGTCAATAGCGATGAGGTGATGATTATCGTGGGTCGTATAAATCGTCACAGCATCTATGGCCGATTCTTTGGCCAACATCGCCTGATAATCCGTGTAGACGGCAGGTTTGACACCTGTCAACTCCGCAAAATTTTGCGCCATGGCTTCGGCGCGCTCTTCTTCGACATCGCAGCAGGCTACAACTGAGAAGTCACGGTACCCTTTGTCCCACAGCATCTTTAGACCTTTAAAATGTGTTCCGGCAATTCCACCACAGCCAATATACGCAAGATTAACCTTCGCCAACCACTCCACACTCCGTTTCGATGTTTAGTTTGTGTTTCGTCGCTCAACCAAAAAGTGTCTTCAATCAATCATCGTCCGAAAAGCTCCATAAGCCTCTTCCCACAAGCGCTGATCCCGTGGTTCATAGGAGGGGCCAGCCATGGAGCGGGCCACCAACTGCTGGCCTTCGTCCATGGATGCGATCTCCCCAGCCGCTGCCATCTGTCCCAGAAGATTACCGACAGCGGTGGCTTCCACGGGCCCCGTGATAACCGGTAAATTGGTGGCGTTAGCCACAAACTGGCACAGCAGTTCATTGCGGATGCCACCACCCAACATGTGGACCCGCCGGATCTTGCATCCGGTTATGGACTCCAACGCGTGGCGAGTCCACGCCATACGCAGAGCAACACCTTCCAATGCAGTTCGCACCAAAACACCAGATGTAATCTCATCTTCTGGTGCATTCATCACAGACCGCAGGGACTGTTCCATATTGCCCATCTTCTGCAGTGATGGCGCGTTAACGTCAATGATACTGACGAACGGTTCGGCCCGGCGAGCCAGCTCCGTAAGCTTCTCATAATCCCAATCTGGGTCCGTTGTGCGCCACTGTGCCAACAACTGCTGCACCAACCACAAGCCAGTACCATTATACAGCAGTCGGTACTGGCCACCCCAACAGCCCTCATTGGCGAAGTTGTGTTCCACCACATCCCACGTTGTCCGGGGTTCATCCAAAACCATGCCAGCTAAACACCAAGTTCCTGTGCTGATGAACATGGTATCCTGCTTGCCAGGATCGATGGACGCCACCGCCGCACCGGTGTCATGCGTCGTGGGCAAAATCACAGACGCTGCCATGCCCACTGACTCCTGCACCGCCGGCAGCAAGGGTCCCAGCACGGTTCCCGCAGCTTCGATGGGCGGCAGCAGGCTCGGATCAATGGCAGCTTGATTCAGCAGATCGCCATCCCAATCGCCAAGGGCCGGATTGTACATCTGCGTCGTGGTAGCCATCGTGAACTCTGCGCTCATTACCCCCGAAAGAAAATAGCTGAGCAGTGAAGGGATATTTAACACCGTTCTCGCCTGCTCCAGTACGGGAGCGTCATCGTGTACCATTTGGGCTAGTTGGTAAAGCGTATTGAACGGTTGAAATTGGGTAGGGGAGCGTTCAAAAATCCAGCGCTTGCCCAACTGATCTGTGACGCGTCCCATGGTCTCGGTACCGATCATGTTCCGATAATGCCGAGGATTCGCAAGCAGCTGGCCACGGGCATCGAGAAGACCAAAATCCACACCCCAGCTGTCAATACCCACAGCGGACACATCACCGTGTTGAACGGCCGCCTTGTTCAGTGCCTGCAGAATGTTGTCATAAAGAGCGAGGATGTTCCAGTAACTCACACCCTGGATATCCACAGGTTGATTGGTAAAACGATGAACTTCCTCTAACACCAAGCGATCGGCGCTGACGCTCCCGAGAAACGCCTTGCCACTAGAAGCGCCAAGATCCACCGCTAAATAACGTTTCATTGGCCTTCTCACCTCCTAGCTTCGATGCGCCGCTCCTTCAAACCACTTTCCCGGAAGTACTGCAGCGGATCTTCCGGCAGTCCCTGCTGGCGCTTAATCTCCTGCAGCCACGGGCGCGTATCGGTATCAAAGGCGTCCTTGAGCAGCTCCTCACACCCCACAGCATCTCGAGATTCCTGTGCCGCCTTCAGCTTGTCATAGTCCACAAGCAGCGACTTTGCATACATGAGCTGAAGATTGGTCACCGATTGCACAGTGGCCTCGAGCTTGCACTTTACATTGTGACTCTGGTCCAAAACCAAACAGATGTCTCCTGGTTGTTTGGCCAGGTTGTAGAACTTGTTCAGCTCCACAAAAATAAGGAATAGCTCGTAGGGATTCAGTGAACCCGTGGTCAGATCATCATCCGCATATTTGCGGGAGTTAAAGTGAAAGCCACCCAGGCGCCCATACTTAGACACCAAAGCCACAATGGCTTCGATGTTCGTACCCATGGGATGGTGACCCAGATCCACCAAAATCTTAGCGTTCGGACCCACATCCTGCGCCGCCAGCATCGCGGTGCCCCAGTCGGACAGCACTGTATGATAGAACGCCGGCTCAAAGAACTTATACTCAATGAGCATGGTCTGATCCGCGTCCATACCTTCGTAAACCGTCTGCAGACTTTCCACCGTGCGACCAAAGGCCGCAGCAAAATCCATTTGGCCTGGATAGTTAGATCCATCCGGGAGCCAAATCGACAGCCCCTTAGAGTCCGTCAGACGCATAATTTCTACACATTCCAGACAATGGGACACCGCTACGGCTCGCGCCTCAGGGTCGCTGCTGGCCAAGGAACCAAACCGATAGATCTCTTCCTGAAAGAGGTTAGGGTTAATGGCTCCCACCCGCAGACCGACATCTTCGACTCGCTCCTGCAGCGCCTGGTAATCAGAAGTTTCATCCCAGGGGATGTGTAACGCCACAGCACTAACCGCACCCGTCAACTGCTGCACCAGGCCAGCATCGTCGATTCGGTCCTCCAACGTCCTGGCTTGACCAGGAATTTCAAATGCATGGAACCGTGTTCCAGACTGGGAAAAGCCCCACGATGGAACCTCCACGCGAAAGTTAGCCAACATTTGGCTTCGTTGTTCATTCACGGCATACCGCCTCCTCTGGCTCGCTGTTCGTCATCGTCATTACTTGAGTGTGGCCAACCACGCTTGAATTTGGTCGTCCGGGATTTCCATCGTTCCGGGTTCGGCTCCGGTCAGGAACGAAACGCGGCTGAGAAACTCAAGTGTCTCGATCCGTGCAAAGGCTTCGGTCATGGTTTTGCCGGTTACCGTCACACCATGATTGCCCAGCAGAAACACATTCGAACCCTTCTCAATACCATTGATGAAAGCATCAGCAAAACCTTGACTGCCCGGCATCTGGTAAGGAATATACGTAATCGGCGTGAGCAAAAGGGCAGACTCAGGAAGCATATTGACGGGCAGCTCTCGTCCCGCCACAGCAGCCGCTGTGGCATAGGGTGGGTGTGCATGCACCACTACATTCACGTCCGGGTTATTCTGATACAAGAAAATATGCATTTTGTATTCGGACGATGGATTGTACTTACCGGCCACCTTTGTTCCATCCGTGGCCAGTTCCACAATATCTTCGTCGGTCAAAAAATGCTTAATCATACTCGTCGGCGTAATAAACACACTGTCATCCTGCCTCATACTGACATTACCACCGGTACCTTCCGTTAACCCACGATCCCAAAGGAGTTTGGAGTACACGGCTACACATTCCTGTGCTTTCACTGACAACACCTTCCCCAATTATGAATTTCTGCCGCCATCCCATGGCGACCAAGATGGCCCCATCCCATTGACCGCAGCCAAGATTTATGTTTCCCTCATCAAAAAACTGTGTCTTGAAACACCGACGCTGCACAGCCAATCAAAGCCTGGTGAGCGCCAAAGGAGCTTCGCTTTACCGAGGTGTAAAGACGTCTCGGTGCCACCACAGAGCGAATAGCGGCCGTCAAGTGGGACTGGACACTGTCCGCCGTTAAGAGGGGTCGACCATTCAACACCAATAGTTCTGGTTCGAGAATCCGCACAAGATTGCCCAGGGCGATACCGAGATACCCCAAGGCCTCCTGCAGCGTCCGCTCAGCCGCTGGGTCAACAGCGCGCCGCTCAATGAGTGCTGTGCTGTCGACAGGCAGCGCACCGGATCCACCGAACGCCCGATAGCGCTGGGTCAAAAACTCTGAGTGCAGCAACGCTTGGAGGCAGCCGCGCTTACCGCACGTGCAGAGCGGGCCCCCGGGCATGACCGTGGAGCAAGCGATTTCGCCAGCACCAAAGCCAATGCCGCGCACCAAGCCGGTGTCCGCCAAAACAATACCGCATCCCCAACTGGGACCGTGGTGAACAAAGACCATGCTTTTGACCAAACGACCACGTCCATACCATTTTTCCCCCATGGCCATGAGGTTCACATTGTTTTCGGCGTAAACAGGACTCGTAATCTCATTGAAAGCCGCCTTAAAGTTGACTCCCTGCCAATGGACGCCTCCTGGCTCCGTGATCGAACCGGTCTCTGGATTGACAGAAGCTGGAATCGAGACGCCAATGCCCATCATTTCCAGGCCTTCCGTTTTGCAGTGTGTCTGCTGCCGGTTGATATACCCTCGCACTAAGGCGATGACATTCTGTGGCGACTCTCCCTCGGGAATTTCGTGAAATTCCGTGTGCAGTGGTTCTCCCAGAAGTCCAATCAAACCCAAGCGCACGAAGCGCACACCGATCTCCGCCGCCACAGCCACATACGACGCATTGTTCAGCTGCAGGAGTACAGGAGGGCGACCGGCGCTGGTGCGTTTGACATTGGTGGCTGCTTCCACTTCGCTGACAACACCGCGGGCCAGCAGTTCCCGGCTCAACGATGTGATGGCCGAAGGCACTAAGTTTGTCAACAAACCCAGAGCTCGCCGGCCTGTGGGACCTTCATAGAGCAGCGTTCGCTGCAGAGCTCGGATGTTGTGGTGACGAAGATCCACCTGGTTGCGCACGGTCATGGCTATCACCTTTTCTTGGAGCTTGCCGTGGAGGCCCTGTGTCATCACGAGCGATCTGGCTTACCCTTATTGCTAATTCTCAGCCGAACGGCAGTTTTCCTTTAATGTTTCATCAATTACCGCGGGATTTTCTGACCACTTTCTGATGCACTGCGAGTTGGCTGAACACAAAACGAGGTTGTCCGCGCTGCCCTTTGCCGGCATGGTCACGAACTAAGCGGC
>SLOZ01000134.1 GCA_007132255.1 Limnochordia bacterium
AGTGGTTCACGCCGGCTGGAGGGGTACCGCTGCAAGGGTTGTCCAAGGGGCGGTACGACTCATGCAGGACCTAGGCGCGGAGTCCAGCGACATGTATGCCGTTATAGGACCTGCTATCCAGGGCGCCTGCTATCAAGTGGGCAGCGATACGGCGCGTCATTTCCCTTCTTCGGTGGTGAAACATAGCGACGCAGACTATAGAGTGGATCTACCTCGCTGCAACCAACTGCAGCTGATGGAAGTCGGGGTCCCCAAAGAACAGATCGAGGTCAGCCGCAGTTGTACTCACTGTCAACCAGAATTGTCATCGTATCGACGCGACCAGGACCGAGCAGAGCGTATGGGGGCTTTTTTGGTGTTGCGCTCGTGAAGGATTTAACTACCTGAATGTGGAAAGTTATCATCTAGGGGTGATGTTGTGGCAGATAAACCGTCGTTTCCTTGGAAGCGAGAAGTGATTGGCGTGGTGGTTTTTGCAGCCGCACTGTTTTCCTTACTGAGCTTATATGTTCAAGGCACCGGTATTGTAGGGCATTATATCCGAATGAGCATTGAGTTCGTCGTTGGGCAAGCCGGGCCGGTGTTTATCGTAGTATTCATGTACGGTGCTCTGCGCGTGATTCGTGGTACCCATCGCGGCATATCTCCCCTGCGAGCAACGGGTCTCTTTTTGGTTATATTTACGGGTTTGACCTTGTTTCACATAATCGCTGTATATCGGGGATACCAACTGCCGCCGTCGTTGACGGAAGAGATGGCCATGGCTCGCTATGGGCAGGGTGGTGGTGTGCTCGGCGCGATTTTGATGACAGTCTTTCTCACCGCGTTTGGACTTCCTGGAAGCTATGTCATTCTCGGAGCTGTTCTGGCCATCGGATTTGTTCTGTGGTTTCATGTGTCCATCATTCAGCTTTTAAAGGCCATTGGCCAGGCCCTTACCACGCGCCTGCGAGGACTCGGGATTTCGATACGGGGTGGCATCCGCAGACGTCTTCAAGCCGGGGTGCAGAGACGCAAAGCCGCTAAGCTTCAACGTCAAGAGGCCAAGCAGCAGCGTCGGGAAGACCAGCGGCAGGCAAAGCTGCAGCGCAAGGAGCAGGCCAAGCAGCGGCAAGTCTCATCAGTGCCACCGACGGCATCGGATGCGTCTGGGTTGATGCCTGCGGCGACGAAAGTCAAACCAAACCAGGATCAGTCTGACCCATCGTTCAAAGTCGCTGCCTCCAAAAGGAGTACCGTAGACGCAGGGTTGGAGATAGAAGGCAGCGAAGAGCGCGCGACCGTTCCATCACCGGAACCAAAAGCAAAAATTAAAGTTCCCAAGGTTCGAGGTGAGGGGTTTCATCTTCCGCCAATGAACCTTCTGAACAAAGGTAGTCAACCAAAGCCGGTTCAGCCGGATGATGATCAGAGCCGTTTGTTAGAGGACACATTCCTTTCCTTTGGCATCGAAGCTGCGGTGGTCAATGTTTCTCGAGGTCCGGTGGTCACTCGCTATGAACTGCAGCCGGCCCGAGGAATCAAGGTAAGCAAGATCACCGGGCTAGCCGACGACATTGCCTTGGCCTTGGCTGCAGCCGACGTGCGCATTGAGGCTCCAGTTCCAGGGAAAAGTGTCGTCGGGATTGAGATTCCTAACCGTGAGACCCAGGCAGTGTTTTTTCGCGATGTGCTAGAGAGTCAGAAATTTGCTGACCAAGAATCCAAAGTGGCCCTGGCACTTGGCAAGGACATTGCAGGACAGCCAGTCATTGCGGATCTTAAGCGGTGGCTGCATCTGTTAGTTGCAGGTTCCACTGGTTCTGGGAAAAGCGTCTGCCTCAACTCCATTATTGCCAGTCTGCTTTATAAAGCGACACCGGATGAAGTGAAACTTCTGATGATTGATCCCAAACGTGTAGAGCTGGCAATCTACGATGGAGTTCCGCATCTTTTGGCACCTGTCGTGACGGATCCGAAAAAGGCAGCTGTCGCCCTACGCTGGGCCGTGGGCGAGATGGAACGACGCTACAAACTGTTTGAAAAGACAAGCGTCCGTAACATTGATATGTACCAAGATTGGCTGAAATCACCGAAAGCAGCTCAGCTTCGCGAGCAGGGTGAAACTGTCGAAAGCCTGCCGTATATTGTCATTATTATTGATGAGTTAGCGGACCTGATGATGGTTGCCGCATCCGAAGTCGAAGACGCCATTTGTCGTCTGGCTCAGATGGCTCGCGCTGCCGGTATGTACCTGATTATCGCTACACAGCGTCCTTCTGTGGATGTCATTACGGGTTTGATTAAGGCCAATGTTCCATCTCGGATTGCGTTTGCCGTATCTAGTCAAGTCGATTCCCGGACCATATTGGATATGGGAGGCGCTGAACGGCTGATTGGGAAAGGCGATATGCTTTATTACCCTATGGGGGCTTCGAAACCTACCCGAGCGCAGGGGGCTTGGATCTCGGATCGCGAAATCGAAGCGCTTGTCCAGTTTTGGAAACAGCAGGTAGAGCCGACGTACGAA
>SLOZ01000077.1 GCA_007132255.1 Limnochordia bacterium
AGTTCCACAGATTCCCGGCAGCTTAGATGCTGTGCATGATAACGACAACCGGTGCGCTTTACCCACTCTAGGTCCCGCTGCAGCATGCGCCATTCTGACTCAGCTGGGATATCTGGTGCAAAAGCTCCAGGTCCATGATACTGTGCATCCTCCAAATGGTTGGCCACAATGATTCCCTGTTCGGCGCCGGCGACCATGAGCTTCTCCATCGTTTGGTCGTCAATGGGATCTCCATCATCGGTGACCATCCAGACGCCTTCGGCGCGCAGCTCGGCCAACGATACCGGTACCGACCCGCTGCGGCCGCGGGTTGCGGCACCCGCGATCTCCACCTTCACTGGCAAGGCTTCCGTAGCACTGCGCAGATCCGCAACGGCATCGGGATTGTCCATGGTTGGGACGGTGTTGGGCATAGCTGTGACAGTGGTAAATCCGCCGCGAACCGCCGCCTTAGCCGCTGTAGCCAGTGTTTCTTTGCTGGGAAATCCCGGTTCGCGCAGGTGCGTGTGTAGGTCGAAAAAACCACGAGAGACCAAGCGTCCGCCCACATCCAAAGCAAACAGCTGTTTCGGACACTCTTTCGGCGAAAACTCGGTGATGCGACCGTTCTCAATGACGATACTGTCTGCCTGCAATTGTCCATTGCGAAATACCTGTGCATTATGCAGAAACAAGCTGCTCACGGCGACCTCCTTTGATGCACTGCCACAGTAAGGCCATCCGTACCAACACGCCATTTGCTACCTGTTTGAGAATCCGCGACCGTTGGTGATCCACCAACTCCGACGCAATCTCTACATCTCGATTCACCGGACCAGGGTGCATGATAATGGCCTGCGGCTGCATGGTCTGCATCCGTTCATGGGTAAGTCCCCAGGATGTAAGGTAGTCTTCACCGTTCGCCTTATCTCGGTCTTGGTGACGCTCGTTTTGCACTCGCAGCATCATGATGGCATCACCAACGGAAACCGCATCATCCCACGGCAGCCACTGCGTCCATTGCTCGAGATCGGCGGCAGCGAACTGAGGTGGACCCGATACATAGACTTCAGCGCCCAATGTGTTCAAAAGCACGGCATTAGACCGAGCCACGCGGCTGTGAGCCACATCCCCGGCGATAACCACCCTCCGCCCCTCAAGGGTGCCAAATTCCTGGTATAGAGTGAAAGCATCCAACAGCGCCTGGGTCGGATGTTCAAACACGCCGGACCCGGCGTTAATCAAAGCCAGGTCAGAAAAAGAGCGCTGAAGAGACCGGGGCCAATCATGGCCGGTTCGGATCACGGCAGCGCTGACTCCTATAGCCTGTAATGTACGCAACGTATCTTCTAGCGATTCACCTTTACTGAGACTTGAACCCAAAGCATCCAAACTACAGATATTCATACCCAACCGTGTAGCGGCCATCTGGAACGAAACCATAGTTCGGGTACTGGGCTCAGCAAAGACCATGGCGGCCATCCCGCCAATCTGCGGAACAGTCCCCCGCTGCATAAGCTCAGCTTGGTGAAATAACGCATACACATCTTCGCGATTCCAATGGTTCACTGACAGAACACTGTGCATACAATTCCCTCCCATTTTCTGGGACCCAGTCCAGCCCACTGCAACAAAAAAGACTTCTACCCGTAGATAGAAGTCCAACACAGCTACTCAAAGTACCCAGCTCGCAGTCACGGCGGGAACTTGGCTGAACGTCCTTGCCAATCTCACGGGATTGGTTTAAAGGCCCTCAGTATGCAATTTCGCCTATAACATCTCACAGGATGCTCTTTGGCTTACCTTATTCTATCAAGAATGTACAGCCGTGTCAATACGGTACAGCAACACCCAAAGCCCGCAGCCACTGCTGAGCGATAAGGGCGTGACCAGCCATGGTCGGATGCACACCATCGGGAGCCCAAATGCTCATGGGCTGCTGCGCTGCTGCTTGCGCAAAGACTCCGTCCAACGAAACGAACGTCGCGTTAAACTCCCGAGCCAACTCCCGTACGGCGTGAATTTTCGGATCTAGATCGTCTCGCCACTGTTTCCGATCCTCTGGAATCGGTAGAACGAACGGTTCCATAAGAACCAGATGGACGTCCAGATCATTCTGGGTCCATTCAAGAAGTCGGCGGTACCTATTCTTGAAATCCGACAGCGTGGTTGGGTCATGTTGATCATAACGCCGCCAGCAGTCATTGATGCCAATCAAGATCGAAACGATATCCGGTTGCAGCTCGATGCAGTCTTCCTGCCAGCGGCGGAGTAGATCCCCAATCCGGTTGCCACTGATCCCACGGTTCAAGAAACTAACATTCATGTGCGGGAAGGCCGCCGTAAACCACGACGCAGCCAGAGAAGCGTACCCACTGCCCAGATGAAATGTATCCTCGCGGAACCGTCCTGCATCGGTTATGCTATCTCCTTGGAACAGAACGGTCTGACCTTCCCGTACTTTGCCTACAAACATCCTGCACCTCCACAACCATTTGGCATTGCGCTAATTCCAACCCATCGAACGACTAGGAGACCGCTGTCTAATCGATCAGACTCATGTCCAGTTCTTGAAGACGTTTTTCGCCTTCACGCAGGGCGTCAATCATGGTTTCGATGTGCTCGTTCATGTCAATTCCCATCTCAGCAACAGCCGCAGCCATTTGATCGCGGTTCACGGCCTTAGCAAATGCCTTATCCTTAAGCTTTTTCTTGACAGACTTTGGTTTCAGAGTAGCAAAGCTGCGATCAGGCCGCACTAAAACACAAGCCACGACAAATCCAGCCATCTCGTCCACGGCATAGAGCGTTTTCGCCATGGTGGTGGTGCGCGGGACTCCTGTGCGATCCGCATGTCCCGCCACAGCCTGCAGGAACTCCTCGTCAAAACCGAGTCCTTGGAGCATGTTCACTGCTTGCAGCGGGTGCTCTTCGGGATGCTTCTCGTAGTCCAAATCATGCAGTAGGCCCAGCAATGACCACCGCTCTTCGGACTCACCAAACTTCTTAGCATATCCAACCATACCCGCCTCCACAGCTAAGCAGTGTTTTTGCAGGTTGGGCGCGGTTACGTGTTCGGTCAACAGATTCCAGGCTTCTTGTCTTGTCACCGTGCAATTACCGTCCTTTCGTCTCGTGAATGCTCCTGCGAACTGGCTACTGGCCTCAGAGTCCGAGTTTCTATGCTTCCGACGCCATGAGAAACACGCGCGCCGGAGCTGCCTCAACATTAGGTATCTTCAACGGGGCCGCTACCATCTGGTAGGTCCCTGGTACTACGTGTGCCAGCCGCAGACCTTCAATAATCACGATACCGTTGCCCAAAAGCCCTTTGTGTGTCTCATGGCCTTCTTGACTGCGCTCAATGCCTAACGAATCAGTGCCTACACCGAGAATTCCCCGTTCCACAAGGAAATCTGTTCCTGACGCATTCAAGAAGACGAAATCCATGTCGAAATCGTCACGAAATGAATTTCGGGTTTTGAACAATATGAAATCCCCCTGTTCGATCCCCAACTCCACCAAATCGTCCTCACTGATGGAATCCTCCACGTCAGTTAGGTCCAAGACCTTCACAGAACGCACCAACGATTCCAGTGCGATGCTTTCCATGGTACGCCCACCTTCGATAAAGTGCAGCGGTGCATCGATGTGGGTACCGGTGTGCATGTCCATTGTAATCTGCGTTTCACGGGCCACCGCGCCCTGCGCATAATCTCTGAGTATCTTAAATTGCGGCCGTTTGGCGTCGTTATTTTTCCAGACAGCCATGTCAGGAGCTACGTCCATAGAAATATCGATGACCTTCATCTATTCAACCTCCATGTATCGAAATTAAAGGTATAACCAATCCCTACCATCTTCTCGCATCAGCAGTTCCGACTGAACCGGACCCCACGTACCTGATGGATAGATGTGGATATCATCACGTGCATCCTCCCAATAACGGGCGACCTTGTCCACAAATCTCCAAGAATGTTCCACTTCATCCCACCGGGTAAATAAGGTCGAGTCTCCCCGCATAACGTCGTAAAGCAGCCGTTCATAGGCTTCTGGAGAATTATAGCCTTCAATACAGTTCTGGCAAAAATCCATCGTCACCGGAACAATGGTTTCACCGGTGCCGGGACGTTTAGCGTTGAACTTCAGGTACACGCCTTCATCCGGCTGCACTCGGATAACCAACACATTGGAGTCCAATGTTTCGTTCTTAAAGTACAGCACACCTGGCAGTTTCTTAAACTTGATAATGATCTCGGAATATTTGCGCGGGAGCCGTTTGCCCGTGCGCAGATAAAAGGGAACACCTGCCCAGCGAAAGTTCTCCACGCTGGCTTTTAAAGCCAAGAACGTTTCTACATCCGATTCTGGGGATACCCGTTCTTCTTGTCTGTAAGCCGGCAAATGCTTGCCATCTTTTGTTCCTTCCCCATACTGCCCACGGACTACATCCTCAGGCAGTATTTGGAGAGAGCGCAGGATCTTTACCTTCTCATCACGGACGAATTCTGTGTTCAAGTCCACTGGCGGCTCCATCGCCACCAACGTCAGAAGCTGCAGCATGTGGTTCTGGACCATATCACGCAGTGCGCCCGACTGTTCGTAGTAGGGGCCACGGCCTTCCACACCAACAGTCTCCGTCAAGGAAATCTGCACATGATCAACGTATTTGTTATTCCACAACGGCTCAAAGAGTGTATTGGCGAACCGGAGGATCATGATATTCTGTGCCATTTCCTTACCGAGATAATGATCGATACGATAAATACACTTCTCATCAAAGTGGCGGTTGATGACGGAATTCAGTTCAATGGCGGAATCAAGATCTCGACCGAAGGGCTTTTCGATCACCAAGCGCTGCCAAGAATCTCCTTTGTTTGGAGCCATCCCGTTGTGATAGAGCTGTTCAGCGATGGTCCCGAAGTATTCCGGCGCCACGGCCAAGAAGAAGACGCGATTCCCTTCTGTTTGGTACTGCTCGTCGAACTCACCCAAGAACTCCCGCAGATGACCATAAGAGGTCTCATCACGGAAGTCCTGCTGGTAGTAGTGAAAGCGCTTCAAGAAGGCGTCGGCTCCGTCGTCGTCCCATTCGCCACGAGAAAACTCCTTGACCGCTTCCACCACTTCCTGGCGTATGCCCTCCGTGTCCTTATCTCTCCGCCCTATGGCAACTACGACCTGCTCTTGCGGCAGTAAATCTTCTTTCCACAAATTGTACAGTGCTGGATAGAGCTTGCGATGAGTCAAGTCTCCCGTAGCTCCAAAAATCACTAAGATACTAGGTTCAGTAACGCTGCTGCCGGAATTGAATGCCATACCACCAACACCCTCATTTCATAGATAATCGCTCTCACCGCCAACGGGTTCGAACTACGACGAACGTCTGTGACCCGGATGACTCCGTCGGAAAGGTCGAGACTCAGCGAACGGTTCCCTGCCATTCATAGAACAACCACAGAAAAGCAGCTGGCCAACTCGGCATCACGCTAGGCTGCCTTCTCTTAGTATGGAGCATTATAGGTCCTCCAAACCTGCATCCACCGATGGCTGGAACCCCTGGATCCACATCAACACACTTTTGCGAAATCGCTCATCGTCTGAGGTTCGACGCGCTGCAGGTCCCTTAGAGCGGCCACCAGCCCTGCGGTGGCGAGCCTTGATAGCACGTTCTTCAAGCATCATGTCGGCCGCTGATCGCGAATAAAACCAACCCTTTGTGTCCAGTACCTGAGCGCCTTTAGCTAGAACTACAGCCGCCAATCCCATATCCTGCGTGACCACCAAATCCCCCGCTGCTGTTCTTGACACCACAGCCCAATCCACGGCATCTGGCCCATCGTCCACTGTGATGTGACCTGGACGCCTGAGCTCATGACGAAAGCTTGCTACCGTTACGAGCTCAATGCCATGCTGTGCAGTGAGCTGCTCAAGGATAACCAGGCACTGACGGGGACAGGCATCAGCATCCACCAAGATCTGCACAACACAGCCTCCTTCGTAGGAAAAACGACTGCACAGGAAAAAACTGGCAGCCGCGTTCTTTGCTTAGTGTCTCCGTTGCAGTCACTTCTGATTGTGGACCATGACTCCAATGGTGCCTGGACCCGTGTGGACCCCAATGACTGGACTTACATGGCAGATCAAGAGTTCTTTTACATTGGCCACGCCCTTCAATGCCTCCGCGAACTCCTGCATTTCCTTCTCTGCAGCTCCATGGCAGATCGCCACCACCGACGGTACCTGCAGTCGTTCTTTCACGATATCCAGCAGGCGGTTCAATGACTGCCGGCGACCGCGAACTTTGGTAGCTGTTTCATAGATACCCTCGGAGTTGACGAAAATAATCGGTTTGACATTGAGAATTTGCCCCACGGTACCAGCCACTCGTCCGATGCGACCACCCTTTTTGAGGTACTCTAACGTGTCGAGAACGAAGTGCACTGTGTTATTCTGCCGAGCTAGATCGGCCGCTTGGCAAACCTTCTCGAAGGAGAGGTTGTTCTGGATCGCTTTCGCCGCCTCAATCACTTGAATCCCCATTCCCATCGAGATGGACTTGGAGTCAATTACATTAACGACCATGTCCGTAACTTCGTCAGCCATATTCTTCAACATTTGACCGGTGCCTGACAAGCCCGAAGACAGATGGATTACCAGGACATGTGTGAAGCCATTGGCCTTCAGTCCATCCAGGGTATCGATCACATCCTGCGGTCGGGGTAGTGATGTGGTAGGAACCTCTTCATCCAAGCGACTGTAGACATCCTCGGGTTTGATATTGACGTTATCGAGATACTCCGCATCTTTGTACAAGATCCGCAGCGGAACCACTTTGATGCCATACTCCTCCACGATGGCGTCGGGGATATCACACGTACTATCCGTAATTAACGCAATTTTTTCGGCCATCCCATGCCCTCCTCTTCATCAAACCATTTGATCTTACACACCATAGCATCAAATTGAGTATCTACCCAGCAGCCGGGTCTCATAAAGATCGGTAACGGAGCTTGCAAGAGCTCAAAAGCCCTTGAACTAGATTTTCAACGCGCCCACAGCAACACCTCTGTACGCGAAAGATGTCTGTGAAACGAGCCTACAAGACGACCATTCGCCCCCCTTACGGCACCCTCATAAAAACAATTGCGATTACAAAACTATGTGCTCGGCAACATCCTAAGTCCGCTACTGCGGTTCCTTCATGAAGAAGTGCCAGTCATTCAACAAATCAACCAATCACGCTTTGCATCTTTCATTATTTTACCATACAGAACCGCTTTCAGCAAATCGACGCTTTTCGTACTTTGCACTAAAGAACACAAGCACTTCTCGTCATTTTTCTTGAATTCAAGAGCAAATTCGAATATAATTAACCTATCAAAATAGGTTCATACATAGAAGGAAGGTGCTCCGATGGAAATGGGTTTATTTCTCGCCGCACCACTGATACTAGGATTCTCCGTACTCTATGCACCGGTCCGAGTGCGCCACTGGCTGGGTTTTCTCGGTTCATTGTTGTTGGTGGTCTTCACAGCTTGGATGGCCGCTCGGGACTCATCGTCCAGCATATCTGTTCCTTTTGTCCTCGAAACACGTTGGATGTTCAATAGCCAACATGCGCTGGCTGCCGCAGCATTTGCCGTGTCGGCTGCACCGATCCTCCTTCTTACAGGTGTAAAGGGACGCCGCATCCAAATGGGATTCCTAGTACTGGCTCTAGCTGGAGCTTGGGGAGTCGTGTTTGCTGAAACGTATTTGGCATTGTTCCTATCTTGGGAATTCGTTACACTATCCACAGCGGTTATCATCTTGGCTGACGAACGTTTGCAGTCTCACCGGATTGGTCTCCGGTTTCTGCTAGTTCATCTTGTAGCAGGTCTAAGTATGTTGTTTGGCATTCTCATGCAGTACAATATCACAGGTTCCATGGATATTGCACTGCCGGCGAGTCATGGTGTCACAGTACTTCTGACCCTGGCTGTCGGAACCAAAGCAGCATTCCTACCCATTCACTTTTGGCTCCCATTCACCTATCCGAAAGTCAGTCCCTATGCAACGCTGTTCTTGGCCATGCTGACAACCAAAGTTGGTATTGTTGGTGTAGTGCGGCTACTGCCGCCGATGCCGTTTTTGACGTATATGGGTGGAGCCATGGCGATTTACGGTGCCTTGATGTCATTGGCTCAAGCTCGTATGCGGCCCATCATGAGCTACCTAATTATCAGCGGAATGGGCTTCATGGTAGCTGCAGCCGGAGTTGGCTCCAATGATGCTGCATTACTGCACATGTTTCATCATATGCTGTATAAATCCCTGCTGTTTATGGTGATTTTGATCTCCGTGGATCTTTCCCGCAGTGGTGACCTAAAAAAGCAAACGGCGAAGCCATTATGGTCTTTGGTCTTAGCGTTGATTGGCTCCCTTGCCGCTGTGGGACTGCCGCCATTCAATGGCTACGTCAGTAAAGCGTTGGTCAAGGAAGCCGTCTACGGCACACCGGTAGCCACAATGCTGCAGATTGCTGCGATACTGACAGTGATGTCCGTTAGCCGTTTTCTGTATTACACCTATATCTCCCCCAATATGAACCGTTCGATCTCTCCGCTGGATGCCACCGATGAACAGCTGGGCGCCATCTGGCTGACAGCAGCCCTTGTACTCTTAACCGGCATCTTTCCTGTTATCCCCAGAGATAGTGTGGCTTACGTTTACTCCTGGTCCACCATGTGGGGAGGATTGCAGTTGGTCCTGCCTGGTTTGGTAATCCTGCTCGTCTTTCGCAAGTGGCTGCATCCGAAAGACGGAATGCGCAGCCGGGCGACGTTTCTCCGAAAAATCACATGGGAGCAGCCCAAACAATTGTTCTTCCGTTTGGGTCAAATGGAAATGGAAATGACGCAACTGCCGAACGTTCAATATGTCATTGCCGCATTCATTATGATTATGCTCATGGTTATGTTGGCTTTGGTTACCACGACGTAGCCGGGCATGAGGAGGGTACACGAATGGTATTAAGAAAAACTGTTTATGCTTTGGTAAAGCGTCTCTTCTTTGTTTTTCTTGCCCTTGTTGCTGTTGGATCGGTCTGGAATGCCTCGTTAGACACTCCGTCGGCCTTCGGCCTATTGGTTGCGATTATCGGTTGGTCAGGAGCCACCACGACAGGTGCCCTGATGGCCACACGCAAAGTGGTCTGTCCGCGATGCCAAACCGTTGTTATCCCAGCTCGTGGTGCCGCCAAAACGCCATGCCAGTACTGCACCAATTAAGCTGCTACTCTGATTCTTAGAGCACCCATCCTGGGTGCTCTTTTGGCGACGAACACCCGGTCTCAGGCGGAGAATCACAGCCCGGCCAAAAAACTGTTGCAGGAGATCCAATACGGGTCGGGAATGATACACTGTAGGACAATTTTTGGAGGTGCATTTTTTGAGTTTAGAAGCTAAGGCAAAAGAGCTTGCCGACGTGATGAAAGAAACGGAAGAATACCAAGGTCTTAATTCGGCACAGGCCCGTGTCAAACTGGACCCTGTAGCACAGGATCTCTTAACCCAGCTACAGAGTGCCCAGCAAGAGCTACAGCAAGCTCAAGCCCAAGGGCAGCAGATTAACCCTGACCAAATTTCCGAGTTCCAGACTCTAGAACAACAGGCCCAGAACAACTTGACCCTGCAAAACCTCATTAAGGCGCAGCAGGCATTCGGCGAAGTCATGAACACCGTCAACGAAACCCTTGGTGAAGAATTGTTCGGCTCGCAGCAATAGTCAAACAAAGAAAAGCAACCTCAGATGGGGTTGTTTTTTTCTTTATTTAACACATTTAATGCGAAAAACCAAAGGAAAAGTGCTTTTCGTCACGAATAATGTAGAGAAACCAATAAGACTTTGAGGTGAAACGATGAGCAGTGCACTAACTATGGTTCAGGAACAGTTGAACGAAGCACGGCAATTGATGAATCTTTCCGATGACGTGTATGAAGTTCTCAAGTATCCCCGTCGTGTTATTCAAGTTGCGATTCCGGTAAAGATGGATGACGGGAGCATGAAAACGTTCATTGGTTTTCGGTCACAGCACACCGAGGCATTAGGAC
>SLOZ01000192.1 GCA_007132255.1 Limnochordia bacterium
AGGCTGATTTGCCTCACCTTGTTCGAGCGCATTCAACGCTAGGATGAGTCCACTGGTATCGACAAGTTCTTCTTCAGACAAGGTCTGCTCCAGCAGGAGTTCCAGGGTATCTACGCACTGAAACAACGTGTCGGCAACACTTGTACTCACACTCAACTCACCGTTGCGCAGACGATCGAGCACATTTTCCATGTGATGCGTAAAGTCGGCCAGAGCCGAGAAGCCCATGGTCCCGGACATTCCTTTAAGGCTGTGGGCGGCTCGGAACATGTCATCCAACAATTCGTGATCTTCAGGATTCGTTTCTAGGGCGAGCAAATTTTCGTTAAGCGATTGGATATAATCGCGTGCTTCTGCAGCGAAGACTTCTCGGAATTCTGAGGTATCCACAGACGCCCTCCTCACATATTGGCGTTAGTTGCATCAACGAATACTATCTATACGGTCCTGAGGGGTCGAAATCTCAGTAATCCGGATTCCAAACTGTTCGCCAACTACGACGACCTCCCCCTTAGCGATAAGGGTATCATTGGCAAACACGTCAATGGGCTCGCCGTCCAGAGTCTCCAGTTCCATAATATGACCCGGACCCAGTTTCAGTATACTGTCAATGGGCATATGCGTTCGCCCTAATACCGCCCTTACTTTGACGGGAATATCGCGGATCAAATTGACATTCAAGTTGCCTAGGTTGCCTTGGTATGCCGGGTTTTGTGCTGGGACGTCTGGATCTTGAGCTTCCTCAGCATTGTCTTCGTCCAGGGCACTCCAATCCATGGTCGGTTCGGTCTTTTGGTTCGCAGGCTTGTCCGGTTTCGACGGTTTGCTGTCTTGTTCCGGGGCGATCAGCTTGTTGACCATTCCTCGGCCAAAATCAAAGTCAATAATCTGGAGCATCACACTGTCCACGAGATCATCAATTTCGATACGAAAAGCAACACAGATGATGGGACGTTCTGGACCGAGGTCAAGCTCCTCTTCACCTAGATCCTTGCGGTCCGTGGTAGGCGGCGAGATGTCGATCATCATGTTGAATAAATCGGACAGAGACGTTGAAGCCGAACCCATCATCATGTTCATAGCTTCGGTCACGGCGCTGAGATAGAGTTCATCCAAGACTGTGGGTGGATTCAACCCATCTTCACCCATCATCAAGCTGCCGATAACGGCAGCATCCCGTTCCTTGATGACCAATAAGTTACTGCCGGACAGTCCTTTGACGTACTGTACATTAACAACAATGCACGGAATAGGATAGTGGTCTCGAATCATGGAAGGAGTACTGACGAAGACTTCTGGAACGGTAATCTTCACCTTGCGATTTACCATGGTACTTAAGGCCGTCGCGGCTGAACCCATAGAAATATTGCCAATCTCGCTCAATGTATCCTGCTCCATGGCATCCAACTCGGGAAGTGGACCACCATCGTAGTTTGTTGCAGCACCATCGCCGCCAGAAATGGCGTCGGAGTCGTCATCGGAGTCGGCAGTACTGTCGGCAGCGGCCGCTTCGTCGCTCGGTGTTCCGCGCAGCAGTGCGTCGATCTCTTCTTGGCTCAAAAAGTCTTCATTCATGATCAGGCTCCCCTTCCGAGTCACAGACGCTGGTGATGACGACGCCCAGCTTATTCCCAAGCTTCCCCGGCGTTCCCTTGAACTTCGTCAAAGAACCCACTTTGATATCGAGGTTTTCGTGCTTGGCTCGCTCTAATGGAATTGCGTCCCCCACTTCTAGATCCAAAAGATCCTGGACCGTAACTGTGACTGCTCCTAACTCTACTTCAACGGGTAGAACCACAGAACGAACTTTGTTCTTTAACTGTTTGAGCTTCTCTGGGTCCGGTTGTCGTAGAGACTCAAATAATCTGTGATGCGTTAGGTGTTTCATGATCGGTTCCAACATCCGGTAGGGAATGCAGAAATTCATCATATCTTGGATGCCATTGAAGTCGAAGGAAAATGACAGCAGGACAACGACGTCTCGTTCTGCAGACACCTGTAAAAACTGAGGATTGCTTTCGACTTGTTCCAAACGGAAATGGAGTTCCGTAACCTCTTGCCAGGCATCGCTCATCATTTTACAGATGACATGTAGGATCTGCTTACGTAAGACAGCCATTTCGATATCTGTAAGGCCGCGGGTTCGCTGAACCAATCGACCAGGTCCTCCGCAGAGACGATCGTGAAGCAGGGCAGCGGTATCAGGACTGAGCTGAAGTATGGCATTTCCTTCCAACGGTTCTGCCGAGAGAATCGCCAATACTGACGGGTTCGGCAGCGAACGAACAAACTCACCGAAGGTCAGTTGTTCAATGGTACTAACCCGCAGATCCAGGCGTGAACGAAGCTTTGCGGACATCAGCCCAGAGTACGTGCGTCCAAATTGGTCATATATCCGCTGCAGGGCTCTGACATGGTCTTTTGAGAACTTGTTAGGCTTGCGGAAGTCATAACGACTGCTAGTTTCGGCATCGTCATGGTCATCAGCCAGAGCCTCCTCAGGTTGACTCGAAGCGTTAATTAGCATATCGATTTCCTCTTGGGACAAGATATCGTCCAACTGCGCTCACCTCCTCTGGCAACTGGCCTGGTTTCGTCTATGGACACCCACATTTTCTTATCGGCAGGTTGCCCCTTAATCTTCAGTGGACGCCACAGCTTTTTCCAAACGATCCAGTCGGATTTTCTCCTCGCTTGTTAAGATACGGTCAACATCAAGCAGAATCAACAAGCGATCATCGATTTTGCCGACGCCTTTTAGGTAGTGGGCTTTGAGACCGGCTACAGTACTAGGCGGTGGCTCGATATTGGTTTCAGCTATACGCATGACTTCGGTGACTGCATCGACGATAAACCCAATGCGAGATTGATCGACTTCAGCTATGATGATTCTCGTATCTTGCGTTACCTCTTGCGCTGGGATACCAAACCGCTTACGCAGACAAATAATAGGTATGACTTCACCGCGCAGGTTTGTCACCCCTTCGATATATGTTTCAACGTGTGGCAGGCGCGTGACGTTTCTGTGTTTGATGATTTCTTTGACCTGCGTAATTTCGACACCAAATTCTTCGCCGTTAAGGCTGAAGGCGACTAGCTGGCGTTCTTGACCAAGGTTAGCTGCAGATTCCATAACCAATCCTCCTCGTGACAATAGGTCCCATGGCCGAAACGGCCAATGGTATTGCAATAGCTTAAGTATTTCTCGTAATCATACCCAGAGTCCTGCATACACAGCAAAAAAGCACCGATTTCGGTGCCTTTTTTGCTGGGCCTAACGTCCTAGTTTCCGATGAAACCTACGAGAATCCCTATGGCGCCAATGATCATGCCAATTGTCGCCTGGCTGCGCAGCGACCGGTGCTGCTGTTCGGCATTGAGCTTGAAAGCACCGAAATCCTCCTGCAGTTCAACTAACTGACGCTCTAAACGTTGTTCACGAATGATCGCTGTATTCATCTGAACTTGGATCTCGTCACTGATCTGGCGGCTCAAGCGAGCTAACTCTTCCTCTGAGACTCCCACCTGCAGTTCCAGAGATTGAACTTCCGCAGTAAGCTCGTCAAGTTCCCATTCAAGGCTAGCACGGCCTTCGGTCTCTCGTTGGATACGAACAGCTAAGTTCTGCAAATCTCGTTCCAACTTGGAGCTCAGTTCGGCCAGTTCGTCCACACGAATCCGATTCTGCTCCACTGTGCGCAGCAATCCACCATCAGCATTGGCAACGGTTCTTACCAAGCCTTCTAGCTGTTCGTGCAGATAATCGATGTCCTCTTGGGATCTGGCCATATCGGTTGTGAGTTGTTCTGTGGTTTCCCAAAGGCGAACGTTTTCGGTTTCCATAACGGCAAACACTGCGCCTTTTTCGCCTACCCAATTTTCCAAGTGATCCAAGGAATCTCTTTGCAGAAGCAGTTCATCTTCCAGCTGAAATATAGCCTGCTGAACGATATCAATACCCTCTTCAAAGCGCTCTATCTGCTCGTGATTCCTGGTGATCAAGCCTGATTGGATATCCAACGTTGTCTGTTGTTCAGCCAAAGCCTGACGATTGCGTTCGGCTTCCGCCATAATCTCGGCTCTGAGTCGCTGGACTTCTTCTTGAAGTTCTACCTGGGATGCGGTTACACGATGCATCCGTTCTTCGGTCACTGTGGCAATACGTTGGGTTTCTCCCAACTTTTCTTCAACTTCTTCGCGCTCTGTGTACCACTGCACCAATTCAGAGCGGAGTTCATTGGTGAGTTCTTGGATGAGCTCAAAATCGTCGACGGAACTTGGAATCTGGCCGCGATCGATCTCATCCAGTAGACGAGCAAGGACCATAGCCAATGTGTAACGATCGACTGTACGGGTACCCTGGAATGTACCGTCTTCATAGGCGCCCATATAGCCGCGACTGACAATCTTCTGTACCGCCTGGTATGCCCAGTGATCCGTCGGCACATCCTGTACATCTGAAGCCACTACAGGCGTAATACCAAACCCACCGACGACCATGACCACTGCTAAGAACCAAACAACAATACGCTTTGCTTTCAAACCGATCCCCTCCTTATTCTTTGACAACAATATCTCGTCCTACCACTTCGAATGATGGCACCTGCCCCCCTGTATCATACAGATTTGCGTTTTGCAGCAAAATATCAGTGTATCCAGGTGCCTTGGCTCGGAAGTGGATGGTAATTAACGTTCCAAAGGCCAAAGGCAGAGGCCGATCTTCACCTCGATCGCCGGCAACACCCATAACCCGACCTCGTTGGTTATCCACGGTTGGCATGGTCCAAGACAAGTTCACGGGTGGCTGTACTCGGTCGTCAACAAATAGTGTGCCGCGACTGATATCCAGGGTTTGTCCGACAATCTCAGCCACTTCGGGGTTGAAATAAAGGTCGAATGAAGCCCGCTGAAAATCTGGGATGTTTGTAGCCCAAATGGCGACCGAGAAATATTCGCCAGGACGTATGGTGTCGTCTCGGAAGCCACTGGGTTCGCCTACCCAGATCCGTGGCGTCGTGCTGGGAATCAGGACGAAGTTGTTCACAACCTGTTCACCAGCACTGGACTGCAGACGCAGCGAATAGGGGAGATTACCGGAGACACCAGTGGGCTCTAAGAACCAACGAACCACAGCGGTTTCACCAGGCCCCAAGGCACTGGGGTACTTGACCGCACGATCTCCCTGTGCCAGGACTAAGCCAATGGGATGTTCAATTCTGGTCTCGATGGAATGTGCTGCCATCCCACCGACGTTGCGCAGTTCGGCCTCGACGGCGATGGGAACAGGACGAAGGCGTTCGTCTTCCACCCGCAGAGCATCTGGACCACGCAGTTGTATTTGGAGTTTAGCAGGACTCACTACTTCAATACTCCGTGACACACGGTTGGCTTCACTATTTATGGAATCGACCACGACCTCATAGGTAACGCTCCCGCTCAGTTCACCGTGGGGAATCACCTGCCAACTGGTCTGGATGGTATCCCCGACATCGAGATTACCAAGTTGCTTGGCTGCAGAACCTTCAACTAACTGCAATCCCTGTGGAAGGCGAATGTTCGCAGTAACTTCACGTGCTTCACCCTGACCCGTGTTTTGGATATACGCAATGATGGGGAAGCTTTGACGGTGATCAGCATCGGCAATGATCTGGGCCGGGCTCGTAACTCCAACCGACAGATCACCGGGAGCGATGGTTACGCCCCCTAATCCATAATATGTCACATAGGTACGTGTAGAACCGGACTGCAGAGGCATGGGGTCCCAAAACACGGCCAAAGCACTATCCAACTCAAATTCACCGCGACGGGTGAAGTCGCGCCCAGGTTGAAAGTCAAAATTCCAGAGATCATCAGCGAGGCTTCCCCAGTTCGTAAAATAGACACGATCCGGTGTAGTAATTCCCGGTTGCAGCAGGGTTCCTTGGGCCATAACCTGGGGGTTTCCCAGAGAATCAAAGGCCTGCCAGAACTCAGGCATATTGTGGGAATAGAACACGGTATCCGTCAAAATAGCTTGATCATCCACTCGAAATGGTGCTCCGTCGTTTTCGCCAAGCATAGTATCTAACATGAGCCGGAGACCCACCAAATGGGCCTCATCGTCCGTGTTTTGAACCTGATACTCGATGCGTGCGGTGTCCATCAAACCCGTAGTTGAGCTGCGGGCCAATCGCAATTTTTGGGTAACCTCCACAGGCCCTAGGCGCCAAACGCTAACAATAGAGCCATCTCTGACCGTTGGTGGTTCCAGCATTTCTCCGTAGACACCATCGCGCCCGGCGCGACGGTTTGTTGCCCCACCGAAAACCCAATTCTGGTTACCAATCCGGACGGTTGTGAAGCTTGTCCACGGGTCATCGCCCCCGTAGATAAGATGCTTGTTCCGGTCCTCGGCGCGATCTGGATCTCCTCCAGTGGTACCGAGAGAAAACCTGCCAGTATTGAGCTCCCGGGCATTGGCGACGATTCGGATGTACTCGTTGCTGATCTCTAAGGTAGGAGGGTCATCAACCTGCGCCCAAACGACGTTGGCCGGAACCAACACCATAAGGAGGAGAATAGAAATGCTGGTCAAACTAAGCCATGACTTCATCAGAACAACGACCTCCTACAATTGTCTATTCGTCGGCCCACCGTACTTCACCAAAATGGACTTGGGCATCAAACAGGCCGGTCTCACCTTCCTGAATTCGTGAGAACTCTACATCCAACGTCAGGATATATGCCTGTACTGCGGGTTGGAATTGCCACATTGCTTCGATATACCGAGCGGCTTGGTTATCTAAACGTTGATCGCCGCTGGAACGGGCCACTTCAACTTGAATCAAATCAGCGTTGGCCGTTACCGAAATTTCTAAGCGCACAGTCCCCTCAACCTCATCGTGTTCAGCACTCTTCGGGTATACCGGGGCCCGACCATCCCCTGCCACTAAAGAACGGCCACTGGGTGGCGGTGGTGGTGGCGGTGGCGCCTGTTCGACTTCCCCACTACCATCGGTGGTATCCATTGCGGCATCATCTGTTCCTGGATCGGCATCCTGACCTGAACCACTGGGCGCACTGGCATCCTGCGGTGTGTCAGAGGCTGATGGCTGTTGCTCCGGGGTCGGTCTCGGCAGCGGTTCCGGTTGAGGCTCCGGATCTGGCTGCACCGCTGATCGGTCATCTTCTACCACCACTTCTGGACCTTGTTCGCTGGTCAAAAGGTCCGCTGTGGCTGGCTCTGGTTCGGGCTCAGTGGCCGGTGACACTTGCGGATCCGGTTGCGGCTCAGGATCCGGTGCAACTTCGACCTGTTCCGGGCGCACTTCTGGTTCTGGTTCGGGCTGCGGTTCAGGCCTAGGTGTAACGGGCTCCTCTGGTTCCTGCTCCTGTGGGGCAACAGCCGGTTGCTGCGGCTGTTGCGGTGCTTCTTGGGGGCGCGACTCCACCGGCGTCGGTGCTTGTGTTGATGAAGCCGGGTTCGTTACTGGGGAAATCTGCCGAGTCGGTGATTGCTCGACACGCAAAACCTGGATCGTTCCGCCCCGTTCCAAACTCGGGACATCGCCTTCCAACATTTGGCTCCACTGAGGATAGGTTATGAATAACAGTGCGTGGAAGACAACCGATAAAAAGACGAACCGGCTAATAGGCTGTTCATCACGATCAATGACTAACATCAAGCAGTCCCACCTTTGCTTAGCTCTCCTGTTCTACAGCTAGACCTAATTTGCTTCCCCCAACCGCCCGCACATGGTCAAGGGCACTCACCACGTGTTCGTAGCGGACCTGGCGGTCGGCGCGGATGATCACAAAAAGATCAGGATTGGCTTGGAGAGCTTGTTCGATTTGGGCTCTGAGTTCCGGACCAGTTACGCTGCGCCCTTCAACATAAAAGGCACCATCTCGATTCACACTAATTTCGAACTGCGCTGATTGCTGTGGTACGCCACTGACCGCACGGGGAAGCTCTACGTCCATGCCCATGGGTGTAGTTCGAATCGTCGTAAAAAGCATAAAAAAGATTAACAGAAAAAAGACCACGTCAATCATGGGCATCATATCGGGACGGGGAATCCGCCGTTTGACCCGACTAAATTCCATCAATACTCACCTCGCGACTCCAAGACTGCCAGCAGTTCATTGGCTCTGCGGGTCATATCAGCTGTATTGCGGTCAATAATACTATTTAAGTAAGCGTAGACAGCCATGGTTGGAATGGCAATCAATAGACCCGTGGCTGTGGTAATCAGGGCTTCTGCAATACCGACGCTTAACGCAGCTGGTGCGTCAATGCCGTCCAATGCAGCCATGACGTTAAAGCTTTTGATGATTCCCGTCACCGTCCCCAGAAGACCCAGCAGCGGTGAAATGGTGACGATGGTATCTAGAACAGTCATGCGGCGCTCCATCCGGTGGATTTCTTCGCGTCCGATCTCATGCATTCGTTCCTTAATCTCGTCTTTGTCCCGGTCATAGTAGGCGATACCGGCCGATAGAACCGAAGCCACGGGCCCTCGAGATTTTTTCGTCATTTGCATCGCTTCCAATACCTTGCCCTGCCCTAAAGACAGTTTGACATCTTCCATTAACTCTTCGGTATCAGCTTTGCTGCGGTAGAGAAACCAAAATCGTTCAAGCATGACGGCCACTGCTAAAACCGACAGAAAAACCAGCGGGATCATAACTGGGCCGCCTCGGACAATAAATTCAACCATAATACATACCCCTCCATTGCCAATGCTTCAAATAATATCTTGATAGTCTTTCGACATCGGTAGACAGAATCCTTGCGTTCGCAGTTTAAATTGGTGCATTTGCGCCAATGAGTTGCCGGTCGTTTCCGGCTTGACTTCACCAGAGTTCAAAGAGCTTACTACAAGGCATTGAATCGAGCCATTCATTCTTTCTCATAACTGATTATACGTTGATACGTATTCGATGGATAAACGGTCGCTTAGAGGGTACGCTTACGGAATGCCTCTGAATTCATGGCGCTCTTCTGAGCTCGGATTTGAAGTCCTTTTACCCAAGTGTCAGGAATCGTGTAGTGACCCAACAGAACATGATCCTTGCCACCCGGGCCATGGCAATCTGAGCCGCCCACGGGTGCTAGGTTCCACTGCGCCGCTAACCGCCAATAATGACGCCGGTCCTTAGCATGATGAGCAGAATGAATCACCTCGATGCCGGACAACCCAGCGCTGACCAGTTCCGGAATCAGGCTGTCGTTTCGCGTCAAAACCGGATGCGCTAGACAGGCTGTTCCGCCTGCTTCGCGGATCGAACGAATGGCTTCGACGGGGCCCAGCCTCTCGCGAGGGACATAACCCGGTTTTCCCAGACCAAGCCAGCGTTCAAACGCTTCGCCTTTGCTGCTGCAGTAGCCAGCATTTTCTAAAGCAGTGGCGATATGGAGTCGGCCGCTGGCGGCATCCCCGGCAAGCGCGCGAACGTCACCCAACGAAATGGCAAGCCCTAAGGCGTTGAGCCGCTGCACCATGGTTTCTGTTCTGGTCGAACGTTCTTCACGAAGCTGGTTGAGAAGACGCAGTAGAGGTGGATGGTGGTAATCGATCCAGTAACCGAGAATATGGACTTCGGCACCTTGATAGTCAGAACTCAACTCAATCCCTGGTATAATGGTCATCGACGCTGGAGCTCCAGTGATCGCCTGCTCCAAACCCGCCACGGTGTCGTGATCGGTAACAGCAATAACCCGCAGACCTCGTTCAGCTGCTTCACGGCCGATTGCGGAAGGATCCCATTGGCCGTCGGATGCCTTGGTATGGATGTGAAGATCAGCGGTCATGCAGGACTGTGGCATAGACGTCTTCCTCCCTAAACGATTTCCTAGGTTTGTTCTGAGTGCCTAGCGGACCTGTTTCCAAGAGAGCAGTTCATGGTTTCTGACCCAGTGCAAAATCTTTGTAACAGGGACTTCACCGACAACAACGGTGGAAATTCTCAGTCGAAGTTAAGAC
>SLOZ01000281.1 GCA_007132255.1 Limnochordia bacterium
ACATCCACAATACTTGCCAACAAGGTCGGTTGATACAGATCCATGACAACTTCTACGAGCATCAACAGAGGCGCTGCCAGCGCCATCTTCCAATGGGGTTTTAAGAACCGTGCCAGTTTGAGCACACACATACCTCGCCTTCTATGCAGCATTTGGCGATCACCGCAGCGGGCAATCGTCCGGGGCCGATTTTGCCGGATCGGGTTAAAGCTAACCTGCGACGTTGTTTACACGTTCCGGTCGCTTCGCCGTCCATGGCGCCAGAGCGGTTGCAGCCCCCTACATTTTCTCGAGATTTCCCTTGATCCTTTCCAAAAACCGACGAAATTCACTGCGCTCCGATTCCGCAAAGTCGGCAAACATGATCTGCTCCAACTCACCTAAAGCCTTCTGCACGGCTTGGTGTCGTTTCCTTCCCAGGTCGGTCAAGTACACCTGAACAGCTCGATGATCGGTGTGATGGCTCCGACGCTCGACCAATTTAGCTTGTTCCATACGTTGGAGGATCGCCGATAACGACGCTGGGCGAATCTGAACTTTTTCGCTGAGTGCGCTCTGGGTCTGCCCATCTTCTTCGCCGAGAAATAGCAGAACTGGTGGCTGCCCACGGCTGAGGCCTAAGGAACCAAAGATATCTCGGGACTGCTGGATATGCAGCTTCACCACTTGGACAAACAACCGATTCAGCGGTGCTTTCAAAACAAGGCCCCCTTTTGCTTTCGATCTGCGATCTTAAATAGTTAGGTAGCTAACTATATGATAGCGGTCCTTTCTGTTGCTGTCAAGGGAAACCGTATGCAGCGAAGCAAAAGACCGATGAAGACAGGCGTAAGCCGGTCAAACGATCCCGAAAAACCAAGGAATCAGTACGAAGCTGCGAACCTGCACAGGTCTGGGCGCGAAAGCAGCGGCGATAGCCCATTTGGCGTAAACCTGCGACAGAGCGGACCGCCGATGCCCGACGACCCGCTCGTTTTGCGCTGTACTCTGATGTCTTTCTGTTGCGACGATCACCGAAACTACCGGCGCATGAAACTAAGCAGTTGCGAGCACCAGCGACAACAGTCCCGTGTGCGTATCCGGTCGGATCCGACAGCCCAACTCAAAGCTCTCAACTTGGCCGCCGCTGATCTTCGCCACGGCTTCGCTGCGCAGCACCAATGACCAGGGCGCAGAGGCCTTGGTCGTCTGCACAGTCACTTGGGCACCACGACGCTCGATGCGCATCGACAGACGTTCGGCCGCATCTTGCCCCGGGACACTGGCTTCCAGCGTTGCTCCGTCAAACAACGCAAAAACATGCAGTTCCACATGATCGTCAAAGGCGTATTCCACTGTGGTATCTGTACTGCCCAAAGGCAGCACTGTACCTTCCCGTACAAACAAAGGCAAACCCAAATAGTCATAGCACTCGCTGAACCAACGGCCACCCTGGATCCGCTCGTTGGTCAACAGATGCGTCCAGGTGCCTTCGGGAAGGTAATACTCCACACACCCATCCTCAGAAAACACGGGAGCCACCAGCAAACCATGACCCAACATGTATTGACGATCCAGATAGTGACACGTGGGATCGTCGGGAAACTCCAGAACCATGGGCCGCATCACTGGTACACCGGTGCGATGCCCAACAATAGCGGCCTGGAATAGATAGGGCATTAACCGACAGCGCAGCTTAGTGAAATGGCGCATGACGTCCACAGCCTCTTCATCAAAGAGCCATGGCACCCGATACGAGCCGCTCCCATGCAAACGAGCATGTGACGACAGCAGACCAAACGCCGTCCACCGTTTGTAAACATCGGCGGTAGCTGTATGCTCAAAGCCACCAATGTCATGACTCCAGAAACTGAATCCGGAAAGACTTAAGGACAAACCACCGCGGAGACTCTCGGCCATAGACTCATAATTGGCCGCACAATCGCCGCCCCAGTGGACAGGAAATTGCTGGGAGCCTGCGGTTCCCGAGCGAGCGAACACCACAGCATTGTTTTTACCTTGATACTGTTCAACACACTCAAAAACGACCTTATTATACAGCAGCGAATAATAGTTGTGCATCTTCTCGGGATCCGAACCATCAAAATACACAACATCCGTAGGGATCCGCTCGCCAAAGTCGGTCTTGAATGTATCCACACCCATCGCCATCAGCCGCCGTAGATGTCCAGTGTACCACGCGCAGGCCTCCGGGTTCGTGAAATCCACCACGGCCATCCCGGCCTGCCATAAATCCCACTGCCAAACGTCACCATTGGGACGTTTGAGAAAATAGCCGTTGGCAGCCCCCTCCGCAAATAACGGTGAGCGCTGGGCAATGTAGGGATTAATCCAAACACAAATCTTGAGACCCTTGGACTTCAAACGCTGCAGCATACCCTCGGGGTCTGGGAAAACCCTCGTATCCCAAGTAAAATCACACCACTGAAACTCCTGCATCCAAAAACAATCAAAATGAAATACCTGCAGAGGAATGTCACGCTCTTCCATACCATCAATGAAGGAATTCACCGTCGCTTCATCATAGCTCGTGGTAAACGATGTCGTTAACCAAAGCCCAAACGACCAGGCCGGCGGCAGCGCTGGAAGTCCGGTCAGATGAACATACGTCTGCAGAGCATCCGTCAAACTCGCTCCGCCCACGATGCAGTAGTCCAGAATTTCTCCGGGCACACTGAACTGCGCCCTCGAGACGCGCTCGGTCCCAAGCTCGAACGATACCTTTTCCGGGTGGTTCACAAAGACTCCATAGCCCCGATTGGATAGATAAAACGGCACATTCTTGTACGCTTGATCGCTCCCGGTTCCGCCATCGCGATTCCAGATCTCCACTTCCTGCCCATTTTTCACAAAGGAGGTGAATCGCTCGCCCAGGCCATAGAGCAGTTCACCCACACTAAGCTGCAGCTGTTCGCGTACATAGGCTCCTTCGCCGGCAACTTGAATATAGCCGAGATTACGAAATCCGGTTTTCGTCAACAATCTGTCGTTATAGAAATAGGATATCTCCCAGTGCTCATCCTTGCGAATCACAGCCTTCGTCTGGCCGGACACAAATACGGCTTCATCCATGTTATCTGCAATGCGTACCTGAGGATGGTCTTGCTGCAGAGCAAATTCTGGTCCCCTGCTGCGGCCCCCAAGATGGTGAGCAAACCGCACCCGAATCACATTTTCCTGCGGAGAACTAAACTCCACGGACAACAGTGGTTCATTCAAGGTATCGCCCCGACCACGCAGTGGTTTCGTCGGAGCATACACAGTCAGGCTGTGTTCTGTTACATCGACACTGTGGACCTGGGCAGGCGAACTGATTTGAACGCCGTCGCGCAGCATCCAGTTTCCGTCGGTAAATTTCACATCATCACACTCACTCTCTTAGCTCTTCTGCGTCAGTGTCTTCTACAAGACGCTTTATTATCCCTGCCAGCACCGTACAAACGAGTTCCTGATACCTGGAAACGGAACCGGCAGTCGTGGAAGCAATCCCCCGATCCCTTGGAACTATTTCCCACATACCTGGTGCATGGATTTTTTAGGAAGTCTGTGGAACACTAACGCCCAACAACAGGTGGCAGGCGTGTACAATCCCTGGTATACTAGTAGGAGACTGAAGGAAGCGAAACCTACATGAACCAGACATGAACCGGAGATGGTTCCATGTGGATACCGAGACTCGAATGGCAAACGTCATCAATCTATGAAAAAAGGAGTGTGCAGTTTGAACGCATTTTCGTTTTTTATGCCTACGGACGTCCGCCACGGTGTAGATATCGTTCAGAAAGAAAGTACCAAAATGGCCCAGTTTGGCAGCCGGGCCTTGTTGGTCACAGGAGCTCGGTCGGCCCAAGCCAGTGGAGCTTTAGCCGATGTGGTTGCAGGCCTGGAGGCTGAGGGAGTCGCGTATACCCACTTTGATCAGGTAGAGCCTAACCCATCGCTGAGCAATGTCGAAGCTGGAGCAGCCTTGGCGCGCCAGTTTCAACCCCAGTTTATTGTGGCTATTGGCGGTGGCTCACCGTTGGACGCCGCCAAGGCGATCGCTGTGTTGGCCACCAATGCCATCTCTGCGGCTCAGCTTTACGACGGAAACTTCGCACAGGAACCTCTCCCCATCGTAGCGATTCCTACCACGGCGGGCACAGGCAGTGAAGTCACACCATATTCCGTGTTGACGCTGCCAGATGAAGAGACCAAAAAGGGCTTTGGCCAACCTTCGTTATTCCCCAAGGTTGCATTCCTCGATCCGCGGTACTGCGCTTCGCTGCCATTCGCGGTGACAGTGGACACCGCAGTGGATGCCTTATCCCATCTCGTTGAAGGTTATCTATCTGTCCGTGCCAATGCTGCCAGTGACATTCTGGCGGAAGCTGGTATGCGCTTGTGGGGCCAATGCCTGCCAGCGCTCCAAGTGGGAGACACCGCCATTGACTTAGAAATTCGTGACCAACTGTTGGTGGCTTCAGCCTTGGGAGGCATGACCATTTCCCACACGGGTACGGCCTATGTGCATTCCTTGGGTTATCCATTGACCTTCTACCACGGTATCCCACACGGCCAAGCCAACGGCCTTCTGCTGCCCGGCTTTCTACGCCACGGTGAAACAGTGCTGCCGGAACGAGTGGCGGTAATTCTCGCTTGTCTGCAACAGCCATCCACGGCAGCTCTTGGTACAACACTGGCCTCGCTGTTCCCTGAGCGGATTCACCTGACCCAGGACCAGCTGGATGCCTATGTTGACAAAACTCTGCCCACCAAAAATGTAGCTCATTCGCCGGGAAACGTATCGCGCTCGGTACTCATGGATACATTGACCGAACACTTTTCGAAACGACCATGATCAAAAAAGGCTGCCCCAACGCACGCACGTGCCGTTGCAGGGGCAGCCTTTTTCGTTTTGCCATTCTTTTCTCGCTCAAACTCACTCAAAATCCCTGAGACTCGCCCAAGATTGTCCAAGATCGCCCAACCTCGCCCAAGATCATCTAAGATCGCTCAAGATCGTTGCTGTTTCCATGGAAACGGCTCGTCGCTTGGTTCACCATTAGCGTGGCGTTCAGTCCAGATACTCATGGGCAATAACGCCGCCCAAAGGCTCTGGTTTGCGAGCAACCAAGAGTCCGCCGCCGCCCGGCACAAACACGGTCTCCAGTGTTTGACAATCCGTTAAGCGCTGTACCAAAGCATCTTGCGGACTCAACCAAATGTCACTGCTTATGGAGGCGGCATCTGGCTGTGGCCGAAAAGCCGCTAAGAATCCACCAACCCGCAGGACACGTAGACATTGGTCCAATTCGGTTTCCAGCGCATTGGCTTGGGCATGCTGAACAATGCAGTCAAAACTGTCGGGCAATCTTTGAGCCAGTAACGATCCAGTATCCCCAACACCCTGTTGAATCGCATCGGCGGCATCCAGCGATTCCCAGCGGCGTCTTGCCGCCACAGCCACGTCATGTGATGGCTCCACAGAGAACACCCAGCCACCGCTGGCTTTCACTTCTTGCGCCATGACTGCTGTTAAATAGCCATTACCGGTGCCGATTTCAAGAATACGCTGCGCTCCCGAAACGAACAGCAGCAGGCGCAGCCAGTGGCTGGCGTTTCCCAGCCGCTTAGCGGCTTCACCGCCCTCGTTGACAAAAGGATCCAACGGAATCTGTACCTTTTGGGGATAGACCTTATCCGTTTGGCGGTCTACCGTCTTCTCTCGCTCATCGTTCGTCATGATGCGCCGACCTCCCAATCACCCGCCCGCTGAGTGCCCTCGACCGCGGCCGAGATGTTCGCAGAATGCTTTGTTTTATAGTTCGCCGCTTAGGCCCTGCAAACCTGCGACCGGCCCGAAATCCATCTAAAACCTCACGGACGTTCCCAAGCGCCACAAACTCTCATCACCGCCTAGTTGTCGACCATAGCGCAGACTGACTTCAAGACCAATCGGAGTGGCGATACCCAGTTCTGCAGCCCCACCGGCCAAGGTTCTCAGATCGGCACTAGAACGGGTCCACTGCCCATGGATACCCGCAAACCATAGCGAACTCAGGTACTGGCGCAGCTCGAAATAACCCTGCAGATACGATGCTGCTGTGGTGTGGCGCTCACGGAACAAAGGCGGCTCCAGCCTCCAGTGCAGCACGGCAGGAGCTTCCGCGGGCATCCATGCGCTCGCCGCAGACGCTCGCAAAAAGCCGCGGTCCGCAATGGACCAGCGCTGTTCTAGACGGCCAAAAGCCTGGGGAAACACACGCTCAAACTGCGCTGGGTAAGCGACACCCGCCAGCAGTTCGGCACTGGAACCTCCTCGCTGCCAGTGTGCCGCTGCCCCCACGGTGACGATGTTCTGCCAACGAGCCGTTACCTCGCCTTTTTGCTGCAGCCATCTGGTATCGACTCCTATCTGGAGATCGGGACGCCAATAGCGCCGCTGCTGCCACTGCAGCCAGCGCTGTGCTTGGTGGCTAGTGGTGGCTGGAAGCCATCCCAGCTCTAAGTGATTCCACGAAGCGGTTCGTCCGGCATAGGTTACGGCCATAGAATGATGTTTCGGTGTGGTCATTCCCCAGCGCACGGTTACGTTTCGCAGCGGACCTAAGGCATTGGCGTAGTCCAGACGCAGACGTCCTTGGGACAACGCATCAGCCCAGATGGCAGCCGTCCGTGGTGGCCACAGCAGCACCGGATTCCCCGGTAGAACTTGAACCACGATGCCGATGCCCTCAGCAGTGGGCCGGCCGCTGACTGATACGTGCTGGTATGACCAGAACGACTGCAACTGCTGCTGCAGACGCAACAGATCGGCGGCTGTGGCCATTGGACCCAGGAACTGCTGCACTAAGCGGTGCAGGACCGCAGCATCTGCCCCATCGAGACCCAGAACTCTAATCTCCAAGACAGGCCACGGTTCAGGAAGCCAAGGCTCGTCGCTAGGAAGCTTCCGCGGCAGACCGTAGCGATCATGGTCGGCATACAATGCACCCAGCTGGCCCAGCCACTGCAGAAGCGAAGGGCTGCGTCCGACGGCGTTCGGCAGTGTGTCGTTGGCGATGGCCTCCATGACAGCCTGAAGCATACTGTCGACCGAACCAAGCGCTCGATCAAAATCGGCTGAAAAATCTTCCGGTTGGTAATCCAGTGGCAGATCCGGCTGTGTCGGCTGCTGTTCATTCACCACACCGCTGCTGTTCGCGCCTAAGAAGATCGGCATTCGCACGACTAACCCACTGTGCGGCAGGACAGAGTACACGGGGTCCATGCCGATCCCATCACCACCGGTGGTGGTGCCTGCAATCAGGGCCCAACCGGTTTCCTTGGCGAAAACTGCTAAATTTTCAGCGGCCGAAAAGACATCATCGTCGACCAACAGAATGATCTGGCCCTGAAAACCCACTGGTTCACGGGGCCAAGCCCATGACGGAAAGATCCTTGGCTCACCGAAAGCTTCTGTGAACAACTCCGGATACATCCTGCTCCAATGCGGGTGGTTCTGACGACCCACGGCCAACAGATCGAAGCCCGGGCCCAACTGACGACGGGCATACCACCGTGCATAATCTGTCTGGCGCACTGCAAGGTATTGTGTGACAAACAACGGTCTCTCAATGAGCGGCCCCACCAAGTGCCGGCGCCAATAGGCCGTCGTACCGCCGCCATTGCCGCGAATATCCACGATCAAATGGGAGGCAGCGGCGGCCTCTACCAAAAAGTTCCGCAGAAGCGGTGCATCTTCGGTCACATGCTGCACATTAAAGGAGCGAATGCGGACATACGCCACATCTTCGTCCAACATCAATGTCTGCAGATTGGCCACCGGTTCCTCCGGCTCCGCCGGCTCCAGGACCGTAGGGACCACAACCCGCTGCCATTGCTCATCGAATACCCCGGTCAACTCCGTTGACGGGGTCTCTGCATACGGCAGATTGCGGACATACCAGCGCTGGCGGACGGCATCCCAACGAACGGCCCCGCGATGTAACGACCTCTGAACATGGGCGTGTACCGGTACGCCGTTGACAGCAGTTATCCGAAATCCCACAGGCAACTGCCCACGGACGCTGGGATGGACCCAAGTTACATAGTAGTGCCCGGCAGCATAACGAGTCGTATAACTGGCTGCGCGATGAGCCGGAAGCTGGTCGACCCACCACTGGTTGGATCGCAGTACGACTTCTGTAAAAAGATCACCGAAAACGCGATGCTCTTGGTAACGCTCAAATCCAGCGACAACGCGTTCCGGTGGTACAACATTGCTGTGCCCGTTATCCAATGCTGAGACCAAACGAAAGATCACCCGGTAAAACTGCCGGGGGCTCTCCGCTGCTGCCGCGTCTGGGCGCAGTTCGGCGGCAGTCTCGAACCAGCTTTGGCCCGTGATACGCTCCTTGACCGCAAAGAAGGGGTAGTTGGCTGCTGCAAACGCATACAGAGCGTCAAAGTCAGCCAACCGTTGGGCTTCAGTTAGGTCTAACGCAGCGGCCGTCGACGACGCGGCCACTAGGATCAGCATCACGAAAACCGCTATTCTTTTCACCACTGTGCCATTCCTCCGTGCCGCAGCCAACCAACGCTGATGGTGATTGATGCTTCTCTTTGCGGTGCTAAAACCGGGTTTCCTACCCAACTCTAAACAGGACCATACCGGGGCTAAACACGTCGAGCCGCCTGCTGAATGGGATCCCACACTCCGTTAAACGGAGGAGCATACGAAAGGTCCAAATGCAGCAAGTCTGGCACCGTCATCCCATGGTACAGGGCCGTAGCCAAGACATCAATCCGCTTGTCGGCCCCGGGCCCAACCAGTTGGCCGCCTAACAGTTCCTTTGTTTGGTCATCATAGATCAGTTTCACATGCAGACGTTCTGCATCGGGCATATATCCCGCCAAGTTTCGCGATGTTATGGTCACGGACGAAACCGCCCGCTGAGCTCTTTCTGCTTCTGCCGTACTCAAACCGGTTCGGGCTAAGGTCTGGTCAAAAAACCGCAGCACACCGGTGGCAACCACACCGGCGAACGACCCCTCCAGCCCACTCATAATCTGCCCTGCCAAAGCACCTTGTTTATTGGCTGTGGTACCCAACGGAACATAGGCCTGAGCTCGCTTAACTCGGTGATATTGGCTGGCGCAATCGCCTGCCGAATAGACATCGCTCGCCGATGTCCGCAGCTGTTCATCCACGAGGAGAGCGCCGGACTCATGTTTTTCCAGTCCCTGCACCCACTTCGTGTTGGGCTCGACGCCGATGGCAACCAACACCAACTGCGCCTCGTAGCGACCTTGATCAGTAACAACCGCTGCCACTTGCTGATCGCCCTCGAAGCCCTCGACGCTCTCATTGAGATGTACTTGAATGCCATGTTTGTTAGCTTCATCCAGAATCAGCTGGGCCATATCCTCATCAAAGTTGGCACCCAACTGGCCCAGGCGCTCAATCAATCGTACCCGTTTGCCGCGACTGTGAAAGACCTCCACAGCCTCCAAACCCACGTAACCGGCGCCGATGACCACGACATCCTCCACTTGGTCTAGCATGTCGTTGATCGCCAAAGCATCAGGGATGGTCTTCATTACATGGACTCCAACCAAATCAACTCCAGGCCAGTCTGGGCGTATGGCCGCTGCCCCCGTAGCTATTAGCAGCTTATCATAGGGTTCCGTCATGGAACGTCCGCTGTCCAGATCCTGCACTGTGACCGATTTGGCCTCAAGATCCAAAGCTTCCGCCCGCTGGCGGATGCGGGCATCAATCCCATGCTTCTCCCGAAACGCATCCCGCGTTCGTGCCACGAGATCATCGGGCTGGCTCACTTCGCCGCTGATCAGGTACGGCAGGCCGCATTGCGCGTACGAATAATAGCGTCCTTGTTCAATAACGGTGATGTCCGGCTGCTCTTGGGCTCGGACTATCTGCATGGCCGCACTCATGCCAGCGGCAACGCCAC
>SLOZ01000312.1 GCA_007132255.1 Limnochordia bacterium
AATCACGGTGCAAAACTCTCAATTCGAAGGAGGATATTTATGAGACGCATTGCAATACTTGTGCTGCTTTTGCTAACCGTTGGTAGTCAGGGTGCAGCTTACGAGCCGTTCAGCCGAGACGCGCTGGGACGAACTGGCGGTGCCGCTGTCGCTTGGTTGGAAGACGATACACTGTTTGTGGCCGTCGCCAATCCCAGTTCGTCTCGACAACGCTTCATCATTGAACCGATCAGCCGCGACCGGTCTGGCTCCGATGCCTTTCAATCCTTTTCGGTAACGATTCCCGGTCGAACTGTGGTTCTGGAGTCTGTTCGGCTGGGCAGTGCGGGCAGAACATGGCGCAGCGATCATCCGGTCCATGATTCGCATCCGCGCTGGGGCACGAGCTCAGGTGAAGTATCGGAGTTGAACTATATCGGTATCGATGGTGGACGAGGTGCAAGGTACTCCATACCCGTCCAGATCACCGATGCTGCTCTCCCTGTGCAGCGCTATGTGGTTTACGATGAGGATGTGTTAGAGTTTGATTTGGACTTGGATCTTTTGTTAGAGGGTCGCCATTTAAACCGTTTGGTGGTAGGCGATTACGAGGTTTTAGGGACACGGCAAACCGGAGTGGTGAGTGTGGTGTCTGTGGAGGGTGGCTTTCGGGTGGATTCTTCTCGCCTAGAGGTTACGTACGCCAAGCCTTCCGCATCGCTGCGTTTTTCGGCTCCGCCGATTCGAGAGAGCGGGATCTTGAGTTTCCATCTCGAACATGTTGATGAACAGAACCGGCGCCAAGTCTATGATGGTCCGATGATCCTTGTGATTGGCTCGCTGCATTACTTTCAAGACAACACAGGGCGTTCATCATCTCGGACAGTCAGATGATCACGTTACTTTGCAGTCGTTTACGGTCTTCGGAGACTGCATCCCACCAAGGGCTTTATGTTTAGCCTTGGTGGGTTTTTTCGTGATAGCCTCAGTAATCCGGTGCCCTACATAGGAATTTTAACGGTGGCAGCGAACAATGTAGAGAGTATGCAAGCATCAACGGACTGACCGTGAGCACACCGATAGGCTGCGAACGACAACCCAGGCTCCTGCGCTGCGTGATCCTTTTGGGCAGGCCGATGCTGCCGCAGAGATCGACCCTCGGCGCCGGGGCTCGTAGTATGTGTTGGCCGCTCCGAGAGCACAGTGGGTGTGCAGCACAGCATGAGGGTAGGGGCATGTGACCGTGTGCTCGGACCTTTCGAACCCGCCAACGATGGTTAGGTCGTCAACCTTTTCCATCTGGGAAGCAGCATTACCTTGAAAAGTCTGTTCGTAGGCTTTTCCTCGTCTGCTTATTCAAGTTTCGTCAGTGAAACCCGTCACGGCAGTAGGCGTGTTCGCTGTGGTTGTGCATAGATAACCTCAAAATAACCATGAGAATCGAGGAATGTTCTTGTCTGAAATCACCTACCGCTCGTTGACTCTACGTGATGTTGAACGACTGCAGGATATCGATGCATCACAGCACATAGGCAGCGCTTGGCGAGACATTAACGGCGAGCGCCTCTTAGTTGTGATTGACTATCATGATCCAGATTGGCCCAACGGATTCGCTGACCATCGCCAGCGGCTGCAGGCCACCATCGAAGGAGGTGGTGCTGCCATTGGGGCATTTGCCAGTTCCGGTCGTCTGGTGGGTTTTGTCACTGTGAACCTACAGTTGTTTGGCGCCAAGAACACCTATGCCCTCCTCGACCAACTGTTCATCTCTGCTGAGTATCGCCGCCAGGGCGTGGGCCGGCAACTTTTTGCGTTGGCGGCGGCTGCGGGCAAGCGCTTCGGAGCGGATCGACTCTACATAGCTGCTGGGTCGGCAGAAGAAACGGTTGCGTTCTATCGGGCCTTAGGGTGTGTGGATGCTGTAGAAATCAATGGCAGTATTTTCGAGGAGGACCCTCGCGATCTGCAGTTGGAGTACGTTTTGTAACAGACTCTTCTTGACAGGGCCATGTGGCCATCGTAAGAATCGTGAAGAGAGAGGGGGGAAGGCGCGGCTGCTGCCACGCTGTACATGCCTAAATAGGTTGGCGTTGGACGCCAAGGATCCGGTCTGGCCGCAATAGCCTGCGCCGATCAGCTGTGCCGCCAATATTGAAAATCGATTGCCAACTCGTTGCCTGGGATTCTGAACAAGACGGTGTTCGCCATCATCTAGAAGACCTACCGTCGCCAGTGGACTCCTTCTATGAAGACCACCTTTTGGCAGCGGAGTTCTTTTTGATTACAGTGAATGGTGACCCAGCTGCCCTAACGGCTGTTCACAACCAAGAGCTTTTGGTGTATTTCACGGTGCGACCGCCGTTTCGCCGTTGGGCGCAGGCGTTATTCCAATACGCCAAACGCTTGCGCAGCGTGAACAGCGCTTTCGTACCGACATGTGATGAACTTTACCTTTCCCACGCCTATGAGGCAGCCCGGCGTGTAGATTTGCAGGCGTATTTCTTCAAGTCTGAAGGGATCAGCCATCAAGATATGCCGCAGGATCACGGGTTTGCGATAGCCGTCGCCACGGCTGCCGACAAAGCGATGATCCTGGCGGATACCAAAGATTTCTTCGATGCTGTGGATGGCCATTTGGCAGCGGGCCAGATCTATGTGGGGACGTATGAAGGAAAAGTGGTGTCGTACGGCATCATAGAGACCGGTCGAATCTTGAAATCGGTAGCTAGCATCGGCATGATTGTCAAGGAAGATGTACGCCGTCGTGGCTATGGCGGCATGACCCTGCGAGCCCTTAAAAGGCACTGCTTGAATCGCGGCATTCAGCCCATTGCTGGCTGTTGGTACTACAATCATCAATCAAAAAGGACCATCGAGAGCGCCGGCTTGTACAGCCAGACTCGACTGTTGAAGATCCACTTTTAACAGTCGAAACAACTCAACACGAAAGAGGGAGTCGAAGTGAAACATATGCGAGTGAAGCTCTGGCAGGACAGCGATGAACGACCTTATCTCGACACATATATCTTAGAAGGTAAGCAGCGGCCACTGGTCTTGGTCCTTCCCGGTGGTGGCTATGGCTTCACGTCGGAGCGGGAAGCGGAGCCCATCGCCATGCAGTTCAATGCTGCCGGCTTCCATGCGGCTGTTCTGCACTACAGTGTTCATCCGGTGCAGCATCCCATGCCGCTGCGGGATGCCGCCAAAGCCATGTGCTTGCTGCGGCAGCAGGCAGAGGAATGGAATATCGCGGTGGCTAAGATCGCTGTCTGTGGGTTTTCTGCGGGCGGCCATTTGGCGGCCAGTCTTGGTGTTCATGGTGACAAGCCGTATGTTACTGAGGCATCCGGGGTCTCGTTTCCGGAAAATCGTCCGGACGCTCTAGTTCTTTGTTACCCTGTAATCTCCAGCGGAATCCATGGCCATCAAGGATCGTTCCAGAATCTGTTGGGCGCCGATGCTTCCGGCGAGCTGCGTCAGGAGCTGTCCTTAGAGCATCACGTCACCGACACGACACCACCGACGTTTTTGTGGCATACTGGCGATGACGCAGCGGTCCCTGTGGAGAATAGTCTGCTGTTCGTCGAAGGCCTGCGCAAACATGGAGTTCCCTTCGAGCTGCACGTGTATCCCCACGGACCGCACGGCTTTTCGCTGGCCACCACCGAGACCGACTCCGGCGAAATGGGCAGCGATCCGCATGTGGCCACGTGGATGGCTCTATGTGTCCAGTGGCTTAGCAGTGTGTTTGCAGGCTAATGGGTGGCAGAAATTCTTGGTTGGGAGGTTCTTGTAGTGGAGCTATTGGCAACTCTGTACCATGATCGCAGCTTGAACCTTAATGGACGAACTTTGGAGCGGATGGCCGTTCGAGCGATCATCCCGCGCCACCAAGAACTCTTCATGATTCACTCCGCGGTTCATGGTGATTATGGGTTTCCGGGTGGTGGTATTGAACCCGGTGAAACGCAGGAGCAGGCACTGGCTCGGGAAGTGGCGGAAGAGGCCGGCGCACAGGTGCAGAGTGTAGACCAAGAGTTTGGCCGGATTGTGGAGCACAGGAAACCTAAAGAACTCGAGTATGATGTTTTCCGCATGACATCCTTCTATTATGTTTGCCGGATCAGTGATACCTTTATCGCTCCTAAACTCGAAGACTACGAAATAGGTTTAGGACTTACCGGCTGCTGGGTGCCGGCCCAAGAAGCGCTGCAGGTTAATCGCCGTATCATTGAGGCTGGTGGACCGCCTAAGACCCAGCGCGAAGTGACCGTGCTGCAGCGGTTTTTGGAAACACTGGGTAGGAATGGGTGCTGCCGGGATGAGTAAAATTTGCGAACGGATGGAGCGATACGATGCGCAGAACAGATCGAGAACGGGATGAGGCCTTCGCTAAACAAGTGGTTGATAAGGCAGAGTATGCAGTGCTGGCAGTGACTGAAGCCGATGGTCAGCCCTACTGCGTGCCGATTTCGGCAGCGCGCCACGGTAATTGCGTCTATGTCCACGGCTCCTACGAAGGACGGAAAATGGCCGCACTGCGGGCCAACCCGAGGGTCTGTTTGACATTTGTCGGCGACGTGGCGGTTGCGCCGCCTATCGATGCGGAGGACCTAGAGCGGGCTAAACAGTCCGGACAGCCCGTAGGCAGCTATGTTAGCAGCAAGTTCACTACGTCCTACGAGTCGGCCGTGGTCTTTGGTACCGCTGTTATTGTAGAAGATGAAGCGGAGAAGATCCGTGGCCTGCGAATCCTGTCGGAAAAGTACACACCGGATAACATGGAATACTTTCATCTGGCCATCGCCGCCAGTTTGGATGTGACTTGTGTGATTCGCATCGACATGGCCAGCATCACAGGCAAAGAAAAGGCATAGTGCTTGATCGTAACCACTCCTTGGGCAGCAGCCGCGAGGGAGTGGTTTTTTTCGTCCTTGGAACAGTATAATTATGCATTAAACGTCGGTTAAATCCTAGTAAAGTCACGAAATCACTTGATAATAAACCACAAAGTATGTATAATTATGAGAAACCTCCAAGGGTGGAGCACCAGACTGCGGAGCTGCATAATCGAAGCTGGCGGAGAGCCGCTGCCAGGGTAGGGAGCTGATACTGATGATCCAAGCAAGTGTAATTGGCGCCACGGGATATGTGGGGCAAGAACTGGTGCGATTGCTGCATAAACATCCACAGGCAGAACTTTGCGGTGTAACATCAAGAAGTCAGGCTGGGCAGCCGTTGGCCGATCTATACGGCTCGCTGCGCGGTCAAGTCGACCTGGTTTTGGAAGAGCAGGATATTCCAGCTATGGCTGATCGGTCCGACATCATGTTCTTCGCACTGCCGCACGGACTCGCTTCGGGTTTAATCACTGAACCTGTTTTGAAGTCCACGAAGGTCATCGACTTGGGGGCCGACTTTCGCATCCAAGATCCAGCGGTGTATCACCAGTGGTACCACAACGAGCATCAAAGCCCACAACTTCTGGCGCAGAGCATCTATGGCCTTCCTGAACTGCAGCGAACGGCGATCCCACAGTACCGCTTGGTGGCCAATCCCGGTTGTTACACGACCTGCAGCATTCTATCCTTGGCGCCTTTGATGCAGCATCCGCAAGTGCAATTGGACACGATTGTCATTGACGCCAAATCCGGATTGACAGGAGCAGGACGAGGTCTCGCTTTGGGAACGCATTTTACCGAAGCCAATGAATCGATGAAAGCATATAAGGTAGCGGCGCATCGTCATACTCCTGAAATTGAGGAGCAATTGGGTCAGCAGGCTGGGAAGCCGATACAGCTTGTGTTCACACCGCACCTAGCACCGATGAATCGCGGCATTTTAGCCACCTGTTACATCAAGTTCAGTGGATGTTTGGATTCCCAGACCATTTGGCAGTTGTATAAAGACTTTTATCGAACCAGTCCGTTCGTGCGTATTCTGGAATGGGGTGTCTTCCCCGAAACCAGCTGGGTGAAGGGATCCAATTTCTGCGACATCGGGTTAGCATTGGAAGAACGGACGCAAACGCTTGTGGTTATCGGAGCCATCGATAATCTGGTCAAAGGTGCAGCCGGACAGGCTGTGCAGAACATGAATTTGCTGTTCGGGCTGCCAGAAACAACAGGCTTAGGCGATGTCGCAGCATTTCCCATATAGGAGGCAATACCCATGCGTGTAATTGAAGGCGCCATCAACAGTCCCAAGGGTTTTAAGGCTGGCGGAACGTTCATCGGGATCAAACGGAAACGGAAGGATCTTGCTTTGGTGTACAGTGAGGTTCCAGCGGCCTATGCGGCGATGTTCACAACCAATCGAGTTAAGGCAGCTTGTGTGGTTCGTAACACGCAGGTGCATGCGGCTGGTGGGCCGGTGCAGGCTGTCATTGTTAACAGCGGGAAAGCGAACGCCTGTACAGGGAAGCAGGGCGCAGCCGATAACGAGCAGATGGCGGAACTCACTGGCCAGCAGTTGGGAATTACTGCGAGCAGTGTCGTTACGGCATCCACCGGAGTGATCGGGGTGTGTCTGCCAATGGACGTGATAGAGGCAGGTGTGCAGCAGCTGGTGCCAACCATTGATGATGAACTGCTTTCTGGTCTCAATGCTGCCGAAGCCATTATGACGACCGACACAGCCATTAAAACCATCGCTGTTGCAGCGGTCATCGGCGGTGTCGAGGTAACCATTGCCGGTATGGCCAAGGGCTCTGGCATGATCCATCCCAATATGGCCACAATGCTGTCATTCGTCACCACCGACGCAGCGGTGGATCAGGAACTCCTGCGCCAGGCATTGCGTGAAATTGGCAGCGATACCTATAACATGATCTCGGTTGACGGAGATACCAGCACCAACGATATGGTCATGGTACTTGCCAATGGTCAAGCTGGTAATCCTAAGATCTCCGAACAGAATGAAGACTACCAGACGCTCTACGAAGCGCTGCATTACGTCCACGAACACTTAGCTAAAGAGATCGTCAAGGACGGCGAAGGGGCCAGCAAGTTCGTGGAGGTCAACGTTAATGGCGCCTGTAGTGCTGTTGATGCCAAAAAACTCGTCAAGAGCATCCTAACATCCAACTTGGTCAAGACAGCGATGTTTGGGGAGGATGCCAACTGGGGACGCATTCTTTGCGCCATGGGTTACTCGGGAGCAGAGTTTGAACCTGAGCAGGCGACCCTTCGGTTTGAGGCCGGCGGTGGCAGCATGGTACTCTTAGAACAGGGAATGCCTGTGGACTTTGATGAGGATGCCGCCTACAAACTCCTACAAAATCATGATATTCGCATCGTTGTCTCACTACGAGACGGGGTAGCAACAGCCGTTGGCTGGGGATGCGATTTGAGTTATGATTACGTGAAGATCAATGGCGAATATCGTTCTTGACACGTCTCGAAAGGACGTACCACGGAGTGTACTTAGGAGAGATGAGTGTGGAACAGTACATGCAGCAAGCGCGAACCTTAATCGAGGCACTGCCTTACATCAAGAAATTTAACCATGCCATTGTCGTGATCAAGTATGGTGGCAGTGCCATGACCAACGATACCCTAAAACGTTCGGTGATCAAAGATATCACCTTGATGAAGCTGGTGGGTATGAAACCCGTGGTAGTCCATGGCGGGGGCCACATGATCTCCCGGATGCTCCAGCGTTTGGGAAAAGAATCGGTCTTTGTCGATGGATTGCGAGTCACTGATGATGAAACCATGGAGATTGCTGAGATGGTCCTTTCAGGGCACATCAACAAGGGCATTGTGCAGGAGTTTCAACAGCAGGGTATCAAGGCCGTGGGTATCAGTGGCAAAGATGGCGGCACCATACTGGCCACTCGCAAGAGCATCAATGGACGAGATATCGGCTGGGTGGGAGAAATCAGCGAAATCAACCCCGACCTGCTGCTGAGTTTGATTGAGGACGACTTTATTCCTGTTGTAGCCCCGATTGCTGCCGATGAGCACCATAACACGTACAATATCAACGCAGATTTTGTGGCCAGCGGCGTGGCAGCGGCGCTGCGGGCTGAAAAATTAGTTTATCTGACCGACGTGGACGGCGTGCTGCATGATATCACAGATAGCAGCAGCCGAATATCCCGAATCCACATTGATGACATTCCTGGATATCGAAACCAAGATGTTATAACAGGCGGCATGATTCCAAAAATCGAAAACTGTGCTCAAAGCATTCGCGCCGGTGTCCGCAGTGTCCACATTTTGGATGGTCGTGTCGAGCACAGTTTACTCTTAGAAGTTTTTACGAACTCTGGTATCGGCACGATGATCCATCAATAGGGAGGCAATCCATGAGCTATTCCACGATTGAAACAGCCAAAATGCACATCATGAACACGTACGCGTCGTTTCCTTTAGTGTTTGTTAAAGGTGAAGGACGTCACTTGTACGATGAGAACGGCAAGAGCTACTTGGACTTTGTAGCCGGCATCGCTGTGAATGCCCTGGGTTATGGCCATGAACGCTATCTCCAGCGCGTCACCGAGCAACTGCGAGACTTAGTTCACGTATCGAACCTTTACTATAATCAAGCAGCACCGGCCTTGGCTGCGAAGTTAACAAAGTACTCTGGCATGGACAAGGCTTTTTTCTGCAACAGCGGGGCCGAGGCTGTGGAAGCTGCCTTGAAGCTGGCACGTCTATATGCAAAACAGCACAAATCGCCAGATGCCTACAAAATAGTGTCGATGTTGAACTCGTTCCATGGGAGGACGTTCGGTGCCATCTCAGCCACCGGACAGCAGAAGTACCAGCAAGGTCTGGATCCACTGCTGCCAGAAGTGTCCTTCGTCGAGTTCAATAACCTAAAGGCATTGGAAGCGGCCATCGATGACAAAACCGCTGCGGTGATTCTCGAGCCGATTCAAGGTGAAGGCGGTATCAACCCCGCAGATAAAGCATATTTGCAGGGTGTGCGCAAACTTTGTGATGAACAAGACGTGGTCTTGATCTTCGATGAAGTGCAAAGTGGCATTGGTCGCACCGGGGAGTTCTTCGCCTACCAGCATTACGACATGATGCCGGATATCGTCACATGTGCCAAGGGGCTCGGTGGAGGAATTCCCATTGGCGCGATTCTCGCATCGGAGGACACTGCTTCTGCCTTTACACCGGGAACACATGCTTCCACCTTTGGTGGCAATGCATTGGCCTCTACGGCTGCTCTTGTTGTGGTGGAAGAGCTGATGGAATATGGGTTGTTGGACGAGGTTCGCAAACAGGGCCTGTATCTGGAAGAAAAGCTGCGAGACCTGGCTTCCAAGCAGGCGGTGATCAGCAGCGTCAAGGGTAAGGGTCTCATGCTGGGCATTCAAGTCACAGTACCACCCGTGGACATCGTCAAGAAAGCCATGGAGAAAGGCCTTCTGTTAGTCGGTGCCGGCACCGATGTGGTGCGTTTTGTGCCGTCGTTGACTGTAACAATGGAAGAGATAGATGCGTGCGTAGAAATCCTGGCGTCGGTCTTGGAGGAAGTGCAATGAACGTTTATCTGTATCTCGAAGACGGCACAGCGTTGGTTGGTGAGGCCTTCGGTGCCGAGAAACCGTGCATGTGCGAATTGGTTTTCAATACAGGAATGACGGGTTACCAAGAGGTCTTGACAGACCCTTCGTACCGCAGCCAGGCCGTGATTATGACCTATCCCATTATCGGCAACTACGGGATTAATCCCCATGACTTTGAGTCTGATCGCATTCATCTAACGGCCTTGATTGTGCGCGAACACAGCCAATACCCTAGTCATTACCTCAGTACAAGCACTTTGGATGCTTACCTGCAGGAAAACGAGATTCCCGGTGTAGCCGGTTTGGACACAAGGATGCTGACTAAGC
>SLOZ01000418.1 GCA_007132255.1 Limnochordia bacterium
CAGCTCTTGAATACGATTGTTCTCACAGCCAAGGCCCAAAATGAGAACCCCGGCAGCGTTAGGATGCTTAGCCATAGCTGAGAGCATTTTTTGCGTATTCAGCAGATCGTCACCCATCTGCGAACAACCGTAAGGATGTTTGAACTCGTAGATTCCGTCAACTAAGCCTTGCTCACCGGCCGCTTGCAGCTTTTCTGTCGCGGCGCGATTGATCAATGTCGCCGTTTGGTTCGTACAACTTACCGTGGGCAGAATCCATATTTCGTTACGCACACCCACGCTGCCATTGGCTCGCCGGAAGCCGCGAAATGTCTGCGGCGTCACTTCGGGCGGTGTCTGTGGCGGCACAGGCGCATACTCATATTCCAGTTCACCCTCAAGGTTAGTCTTCACATTATGCGTGTGAACCCAAGCACCCCGGGGAATATCCTGCGTAACACGGCCCATAGCAGAAGCGTACTTGATGATGTTCTCGCCGGCAGACAGATCACGCAGCGCAAACTTATGGCCTTGAGGGATATCTTCGATCAGTACCAACTGCTCGCCCGCGATATCCAAGGCTGCGTCCGCTGATAAGGGTTGGAGAGCGATGCCTACGTTATCCTGTTCGTTTATGCGAATATACATCCTCTTTGTCACCTGCTTCCAAGATTTTAACGGCTGTCGCCTTAGCACCTTGTTTGGAAATATCTCCCACATACCTGGTAACCAATTGGAACAAACCTGTGTATTGGTTCAAGTCTTCACCCCAAAATTCCTCCCGGCCTAAGGCTTTCTTAACCAACGTCCGGTCGTCCCAATCTTGTTTGTGCGCTGCAGCGAAGAATTCCAGAACGCGGCGATCGTCTCGAATCAGATACGTCTCATCTGCGCATGTTCCAGTCAGCCCTGCTTCGGTCAGTTCCTCACCTTTGTAGAAGCGCAGCAGGCAGGCCATTGAAAAAGCCAGTAGTTGTGGAACCTGGCCTCGGTGCAGATGGGCGCGGAGTGATGGCAGAACACGCGCCTTGAATTTCGCAATCGAGTTCAGCGAGATATCCAGCCAACGGTGGCGGATATACGGATTCAAGAAACGCTGCAAGACCTGCTCTGCGTACTGTTCCATCTGGACTGGATCCGCATCCATACTGGGGATGATTTCATCGAACAGGACGCGGCGCAGGTAACGTCCACCGATGTCGCCCTCTACGGTCTGGCGCACGGTCTTATGGCCCGCCAGATGAGCCAAGGCCACCGTAGAGGTGTGGGCACCATTGAGAATTCGGACTTTCTGGGTTCGATACGGTGTCATATCTTCAACCCAATGCACATTGAGTCCCAGCTTATGCATGGGAAACCGCCGAGCAGCTCGTTCAGTGCCCTCCAAGACCCAGAGATGGAAGATCTCTCCAGTATCCAACAACCGATCTTCAAAACCGAAGCGCTCGCACATGTCCGCAGCTTCCTCATCACCGGGAAATCCCGTTACAATGCGATCCACCAAGGTACTGACAAAATCATTGGCTTCCTGCAGCCACTCCATGAACCCTGCTTCCAAATCCCACTCTTCTGCCAAGCGCAGAACGATGGAGCGCAGGGTGCTGCCGTTAGCTTCAATCAGTTCACAAGGGATAATCGCCATGCCCAACGCCGGATCGCCACCGAAGGTCTTGTACCGATGATACAGATAAGCACAAACCTTGGCCGGAAAGGACTTTGGTGGCTGGTCTGTCAAAGAATCAGCGGCAGAGTAAACAATACCGGCTTCCGTTGTATTTGAGATCATAACATCGATGTTCGGGTCAGCCGCGCATTCCAAGACTTGCTCCCACTCCTCGTAAGCCTTTAGGCCACGGCTGACACATTGGATCAAGCGCTCTTCGGTGCGCATTTCGCCTGCTTCGTAACCCCGCAGAACCAAGTGATACAGCCCATCTTGTGCATTGAGAACATCCACCAAACCGGTTTCGATGGGCTGCACAACCACCACGCTGCCGTCGTAAATCTGGTCTTCATGGGCCCGATCCAGCATCCAATCCACAAAGCCTCGCAAGAAATTGCCTTCGCCGAATTGGATCACTCGTTCTGGGCCCTGTATTCTTGCCTGTTTTAGGGTATTATTACATAATGCCTGCATAGAGAATAACGCTTCCTTTCGTCGCATCCTAAATTGCGTCTACATTCATGATCCGCCGCATAAAAAGAGCAGAGGACCCGCCTCTGCTCTGAAAGGGCGTTCATATCGAATCATTTCGTGCCTTTGGGCTGCGAACTTTACTTGCCCAAGAAATCCCAGAAGTTCTGACTGAATAGGGCTCGCACATCGCGCCGAATTTCCTCTTCGGTGGGGCGCCAGCCAGCATCCAAAGCATCCGTATACTTATCCACCAACACTTTGGCAATGGTACCGCGGGAATGGTCCCACTTATAGATCAGCTGGTCCAGCACACGAGCATCGGAGTGCTGTGGAATCACGCTCAGACCAAGAAGCTCAATCCTCATGCGTGTCATTTCTTCCACAAGGCTGGGGTTGTTCAAAAACCACCAGCAGCCGAAGACCATGAGGTTACGGAATTTGCGTGCGGTTACCGTCAACTCATGCTGGTTTTCCCGAGCCAACATGGTGACCATAAATTTGTTGTCCGGATAGGTACTGCACAGATATTCCACGGCCCGGATGTTGGACTTGCCTACGGAATCGCCGGCAAGGTTCAGTTGGTAGTTGACAAGCTTGTTGACGCCGATCATCATGGCGAACGGAATGTTCAGCTCACGACAGACCGGGAGCACACACTGTTCTATGATACGCGACCGCAGTGAATCCTCCGGCACCATGTAGACCGGAGGCAGTGACACCGCCATGTACAGTGCATCCATCTTTTGGGCCCATTCTTTCAGAAAACGCTTGACTTCGGCAATGGACGTCGGACCGAGATCCTTATCGACATCGTAGCCCCAACCCTGCAGCGTCGTGTAGTTCAGTTCATACTGATTCAACAGCGCATCGATGCGCAGCGCTGCTTTGAACCGGGGGTCATTGTTGCCGATCTTCTCCCAGATGGCGCGTTCGGCATCGTCGAAGGGATCGTTGGTCATGACTACTTCCTTAACATTAGCTACTTCAAAGACTTTGTCGATATACTCTTCCGTGCTCATACTGGCAAAATACTGGCGATAGCTGTTCAGATCCCGAGTCGAAACATCAAGACCCAACTTGGACAATAGCGTCAGCACACCGCGCTGTGCTTCACTGATCGGTGAACGCTGGATGAACAAAGCTTCCCAGATCAGATCGGCCTGTTCGCGTTTGCTGAGTTTGAAGAACTCTTTATACTCCATGGAGCTGTAGCGAAAGTATTCAGCGATTAGATAATGATACGTCACTAACTCATCGATACCCCAAAGCAGCATTTCACCGAAATCAGCTGCGTAGAGGTGTGTGTGGACATCGGTAATGGGTGCCCTCTGCACCTCCTGGTTGATAACCGCCTGCAGTTGTTCATGAGTACTTATGGACATTGACAAAACTCCTTCCGTTCCTGTAATTTCATCGTTACCCTATATCCAAGGCTCAGCGCCGTCGTCACAACGGCCCTACTATGGCACGGCACTGTCGTCGCAGTCACAGAACTCTCAGACAGCGCCATTTCACCAGCTTTCCTTACCGTCAGACGACCCACTTATCCGTGGACGTCGAGACCCATGCATCAAGCATACAGCATGATGCTTCTACGCAAACTGTTCATCCCAATAGAACACATCTCGCATGACTAGGACAACGGCGCCCATGACCACCGCGTCCACACCAAACCGAACTGGCTCAATGCGAACGTTACGACCCGGGATCTCCATGGACCGTGAAGCCACAACTTCTTCGATTGTGGGCAGAATGTGGGGCAGCGCTTCAAACACATCGCCACCAACCAAAACCCGCGACGGGTTGATCATATTGATGGTATTGGCGATGGCGACACCGAGATAGGCGCCAGCCTCCCGAAAGATCTGCAGCGCCATGTCATCTCCCTGGTTAGCAGCCGCAACCAAATGGTCGAACTGCAGGTCATTGATGTTTCCCTGCACCAATTGAGTCATAACAGACGTTAATCCCCGCTTCATCCGATTGCGCGCCTGTTCTAATAGGGCCGCGATGGACGCAACACTTTCCAGGCAGCCGTATTTTCCGCAGCCGCAGCGCGGGCCATCGAACGCTACCATGGTATGGCCGATTTCACCAGCGCTGAAATCCTCACCCCAAAAAAGACTTCCATTAACGATTAACCCAGACCCAACACCGGTTCCCACTTTGAGTGCCAGCAGATTGTGGGTCCCGGGAGACTTGCCGAACCAAAACTGACCCAAAGCCATGGCGTTACAGTTGTTTTCGACCTTCACCGGCAGCTGGTATGCTTCACGCAGAGCATCCGCCAACTCCAGGCGCCGCCAACCAAAGGCCGGTGGGTGGAGAATGACTCCGCGTACGCTGTCAACGATGCCATGGGCGGCCACCCCTATTGACGTTATCTTGCTTCGCTGCGGTCCAAAATCGTCGATCAGGTAATCCATGGCTTCTTTGGCCTGCCGGACAATGTCTTCTTTGGACACCCCATCCAATTGCCTATGGTATCTTGCCTTAATTTCAGCATTGAGGTTGGTAATGACCCCTGTGATCGAACTGGCCTCAATGGACAGACCCACGAAAAACCGAGCATCGGCCACAAGATCAAGGAGAATAGGTTTGCGGCCAATATGGTTCTCACCAGCACCCTGTTCCCGGACCATGCCTTCTTCAATGAGATCTGCCACGATTCGAGTCACCGTCGACGCATGCAGCGCTGTTTGCTTAGCGATGTCCACACGACTCAGCGGCCCTCGTTCGCGAATGGCGTTGAGAATCAAGCCCCGATTCATCTCTTTCATCAATTCTAGACTACCAGTGGATCGACTTGGCATGCTATCTCGTCCTTTGCTTGAAATTGGCCAGACACCGCTGGTCTTGATTGCTTCGCGAATGAGGGACATCGGTATGTAATGCTCTTGCGCCGACGTTGACCAAACCCGTTTGTTGGGCACCGCAGTGCGGTTTCACTTATCTTCGCAGTCCACCATTGGCTTGAATAATGCGTTGATGCTCGTGAAACTCATCGCTGAGAACATGATACAACGATCGGTTCCTTAGGAAAAGTTCGCTGTACAACCCATGACGCTCGGCGTCATAGGTGACCACACGACCAACGGGAATCGCTTTGGCTGCGAAGGAGAAGTCCTGCTCGTACCCGAGAGCTATCAATCCCACGGCGGCGGCTCCGAAGGCGCTGCCCTCTGCCGACATTGGCACTGCCAGATCATGCCCGAAGACATCTGCCATGATCTGCAGCCACACCGTAGATCGGGCAAGCCCGCCCGTAGCTCGGATTTCCTTAGGGACACCGTTAATGTCTATGAGTGCCTGATAGATGCTGAACAACTGGAAGGCTACCCCTTCCATCGCCGCTCGCAGCATGTGGGATTTGCTGGTTTGCAGGTTCATGCCAAAGTAAACGCCGCGAGCATCATGATTCCAATGCGGGCAGCGTTCTCCCGCTAAGAACGGCAGGAAGAGCAGGCCGTCCGCTCCTGCTGCCACTGTGCCAGCTTGCTGATCGAGGTCACCAAAACTACCATGACCTTCACACATCTCTTCCAAAAACCACTTGAGAACATTGCCACCGTTACTGGTCGCGCCGCCGGACACCCATCGCTGCTGACCCAGATAATAGCACCAGGTCTGTTCCTGCGGATGCAGCCTAGGTTCGTTCACCACTTCGCGCACGGCGGCGGACGTGCCGATCATCAAGGCCATAACGCCTGGTTCCACAGCACCAGCGCCCAAGCTGCTCAATGTACCGTCAGAACCGCCCACAACCAATGGAATGTCCTGCGGAAGCCCCATCCGGGCAGCATGCTCAGGACGCAGGCCGTGAAGAATATGGGTTGGCTCCACCACAGGACTAAGCCACGATGGATCCATACCCAAGTGCTCAATCAAGGGCTGATCCCAATCCAACCGCTGAATATCCAGCAAACCCGTTCCAGCGGCTACCGATGCGTCCACGACCAATTGCCCGTTGAGGCGAAACAAGACGTACTCCTTGATACAGACAATGTGTGCTGTTTCCTTACAGATCTGCGGCAGATGATCGAGAAAATGTTTGATTTTGGCCGGCCAATACATGGGATGAATTGGGCACCCTGTACGTTGGTAGGGCGATGCGTGCTGCCGCAGGCGGGCCGCCGCCTCGGATGGGCGCAGGTCAGCCCAGGTCCACAACTGCGTCAAGGGGCGCTTGTCGGCATCCAATGCAATCAAATTGTGTTGGTTCGCCGAAAAGCTGATAAAGACGATATCTCTGCCCTGCAGTCCACTTTTGCTCAGTGCCTCGGCAGCAACATCCATTACCGCTTCAACGATGATCTCCGGATCCTGCTCCGCCGCTCCCACTTCCGGGCAGGAAAGATCGTAGGTGCGGTTGGCCTGTGCTTGTTCCTGTAAATCCAAGGAGAACACGACCGCCCTGCTGCTGCTGGTACCGATGTCAACCGCGATCATACCTTTCATAGCACAAAAACCGCCTTTCAACTGCCCAGACAAACAGCGCCACAACAAGCTGTCATGACGTTGTTATTGCCATTTATCCGCCGAAACCCAAAGGCCGGTGGCCGGATTGTCGATATAGTAGATTTCTTCACCTTTGACCGTCTGCAGACCTGGACGGAGGCGGTTCACATCATAGCGGGCAAGCCCCTCGTCTAAGGTCATATACTGAAAATAAGCTGCTTCCATGGCCGCTCGATCCATAGTAGATGCTACCGTAATGGAAAACCGGCCATCAGACGAGCCATGGATTAGATGCGCTGCCGCCGATAGGTTGTTCCTGAGATCTTCGTTTTCTTCAGTCCACTGGAGAATGTTATCCCGACCCGCATATCCATACTTACGCAAGAGTGGATCGATTTGAGCGTCTTCGCCGAACTGACGTAAACCAGGTGCAATGATGATGAGCTCACCGCCATCGGCAATGGCCATGCGAGTCCGATAGACGGCTTTGCAGCCCAACCAGGTGCTCTTGAACTCTTCGGGATCGAGGTAGACCACTACTTTCTTCAGGGGTTCGGCCAATACAGTGATGTTGTGCTTTTGGCTCATGGCTACGGCCCATTCGAAGACTTCACGCTGGTCCCCCACATAGAGACCAAGAACATCGGTAACACCCGTCTCCTTGTTCACATGCAGACCGTTGGCTGTCAATACAAAGGTCAAGGGAAGATCCTGTAGAAAGTGCTCCTGGGCATAATCATACACTTTGCGCACAGGTGAATGGTCCCGCCCCAGTAAACGTTCCATATCATAGGCAGCCCCAAGAAAGTGTGACTTATTGATCATGTCAACGCCGCCACAACCCACGAAGATATTCTTGTTGTGATTCGCCATACCCACAACCTCGTGGGGTACCACTTGACCGATTGAGATGATCTGATCATATTCACCGTTCAGCAGCCGTCGGTTGAGGCGCACTTCGATGGGAAATCGGACGGCACCTTCTGACACATCGGCGACGAACTCTTCCGGAACTTCACCGATCACCTCAGTATCATTTCGCCAGTCATGGACGAGGAAGCGGTCCAGTGGAATATCGGAGCCAAACATGCCCTGCAGTTCCTCCGTAGTCATGGGAACATGGGTCCCTAAGGCTGGCATGATGTCCACCTTCACCCCGCGGCGCTCCAGCTGCCAATAAAGATACTCCGTCAAACGCCCCGCACCGGAATGCTTACGAGTGTGATCTGGGGGAATCAATAACACTTTCTTTAAATCGGAATCGAGAGCGTCAAGATACCGATCCAGCAGGCTGCTCTGTTCATGCTCCGTCAGTGTTTGTTCTTTGAACTCATTGGAAAGGCTTTTCATGGTTTATCGCTCCTATCTCCGGTCGGCTCTGCCTTGCGTTCTGCCGACGTACATCCGGACATAAATTGCTATATGCAACTATTCACCCACGAACCCCGAATCTCCTTCCAAATTCGCGTTTTCGACAACAATTTCATCATGTCCAGGCCCAAAGTCAACGATACAACGTGTGGCGTGCAGGCTCCTGGCAGAGCCATGAGAGGTTTGCCAGACATTCCGGAGGCTTTTCACCGACGATGGAGGCACAGTCTGGCTGGCAAAGTATGTTCATGAAGCAAACGGTGGGACAAAATCTACGTACGAGTCAGTCGGGGCAAAAACCCACCGACATCTTCTGGGCTCCATCCCTTGACCATGAAGTTACAATCCGCTTCGACGTATGGCTTCACGTCATAGGTCTCCAAGAGAAAATCCGGCGTAAAACCAAATTCGAGCCTGGTAATCCCTCTGAGAGGAAGTTCCTGACAAAGTTCCGCAAAGGCCAGCGGCTGGGGCAAAACAAGATCAAGCAGGCGCAGCACAGACCCTTCTTTCTGGAAGATGGCTAGGCCACGGTCTTGGGACATTTCATAGATGGAATCACTGTAGTTATATGCCAGATGAAACCAATTCACTGCATAGGGATTGGTGCAATCCAAAATCTCGGAAAAGACCGCCCGGCGCTGTAGATATTGGTCCACCTTAGGGTCGGTCAGAGCCAGCGGTATGCATCTCCCCGAACTCCGATAACCTCCGGGAACATTCCCTGCAGCATCGCAGATATACGGCTGATTCTCGACAGCTGTACGGAACCCAAATTTATCATAGAACGCAGTGACATCATCGCCTCCATACAGGTACATCGGGACATCGGGATACCGCTGCAGTACCTCCTCGAACAACTGCCGCGCCAAGCCTTGGAGCCTCCGACTCTCCGCTGTCGCCACAGCTCCAATCTGGAGAACCTTCCGTTCGCGGCCCTGCATGACAAGCATCATGTGATAGACTCCCACATTGGCAATTAGCTCCCCATCATCCACAAAACCAAAGTACTCATAGTCCTCGTCCCATACGTCCAGCCCTTGGAAACGCTGAAAACTGAAACCAAATACAGCCTGCATCAACTGGTTCAAGCGGTGGTTAAACTCCGGTGTTGCTGTGCGTCCATGTACATTCACTAACGTCTTGGGCATTGGCAGCCTCCTTCTAACGGTTTGCTGGCGTCAACCTGGGCATCCTACTCGTCCAGTGGTGACGCCGAATGTGGTGTTCGTCTAAGCCTCCGGCTTGATGGCTCGGGTAGCAATAAAGGTAGGCAGATGCGGATCGAGCAAATCTCCACCAGATATGTCCTCGTAGAAACCCGCAAGAACAAAACCGACATCCAATTGGCCGCCAATCTGGTCCTCCAACGTATGACCAAACTCCAGCGTCTCCTTCTTCGTGATTCGCTCAGTCAACTCAACTTCGGAAAGTTGCTGCGTATCAGCGTAAGGAATGCTGTATTTTACAACCAAACGTTGGTTTTCGTCCCACTCCTTGAAATCAAAGATATACGTTACCGGGTTGCATACACCGGCTAGAAGCACGCCCCCTGGCCGCAGGACTCGAAAGCATTCACGCCAAACAGGACGCACAGCATCAACGAATACATTGCTCACCGGGTGAAAAATCAGATCAAAACTGCTGTCAGCAAAGACCGTAAGATCGCGCATATCCCCCTGGACCAATTTAAGTTCAAGATTTTCGCG